>JAHEIJ010000103.1 GCA_024639445.1 Gammaproteobacteria bacterium | reverse complement strand
ACCTCGATGACATGGTCAACCGACTCGTCGACTCCCTGCCGGCTGGCATGCGCGAGCTGAAAGAGGAAACCACAAAAAATCTGCGTGCTGCCTTGCACAGCACCCTCAGAAAAATGGACCTGGTAACGCGGGAAGAATTTGATATTCAACAGGGTGTACTGGCACGCACACGTGCCAAACTGGAGACACTGGAAAAACAAGTTGCCGAGTTAGAAAAAAAGTTACGCGTCACGAGGGACGAGGGACAAACGAAAGGATAACAACCACACCCAAGTGCATCTCCCCATATCTATCCGGCTACTTAAAACAGCAGCTCACCAGACTATTTTCTTACTTAGGCTCTCTCGCCAGTGCAATCAACTACCTGGCCTGGCATAGCTAAAGTCGCTAAACTACAACTTAATGGAATAAAAGGACGATTTTTCTCGTTACTCGTCCCTCGTGACTCGTCACTATTTTTTGAGGAATGGAAGCCATGTCGCTCGCTGTCGTCTACAGTCGCGCGCCGGTGGGCATTAGCGCCCCACTGGTGAGCGTAGAAACCCACCTCGCCAATGGCCTGCCTGCACTCTCCATCGTGGGCCTGGCGGAAACCGAGGTCAAGGAAAGCAAGGATCGGGTGCGGGCCGCACTTCTTAATACCCGCTTCGACTTTCCCAGCCGCCGTATCACAATTAACCTGGCGCCAGCAGACCTTCCCAAGGAAGGTGGGCGCTTTGACCTGGCCATTGCCCTTGGTATTCTGGCTGCGTCACAACAAATTCCCGCCACCGAGCTGGAACAGTACGAGTTCCTGGGGGAGCTGGCGCTCAGTGGGCAGTTGCGTCCGGTACGTGGAGTCCTGCCTGCGGCCATTCAGGCCGCGCACACGGGCCGCATCCTGGTACTCCCCGTGGAAAACGCCCCGGAAGCGGCCCTGGTGAGCCAGGCGCGGATCCTGCCAATCCACCACATCCTGGAGCTCTGTGCCCACCTGAACGGTCAGCAACGCCTGGATTTCTTTCAGGCCAAAGCAACAAAAACCAATGGCGTTGAACAGCCCGACCTGGCCGAGGTGAAGGGCCAGCATCACGCCAAACGCGCGCTGGAGATTGCCGCCGCCGGTGGACACAGCCTGCTGATGATAGGCCCTCCCGGCACTGGCAAGACCATGCTGGCATCCCGTTTGCCGGGCATTTTACCGCCCATGAACGAAGCAGAGGCTCTGGAAACCGCTGCGCTGCATTCCATCAGCAGTCGTGGCTTTGACTTGAAACACTGGAAACAACGCCCATTCCGCCAGCCTCACCATACTGCTTCAGCCGTCGCCCTGGTGGGGGGTGGCAGCCAGCCCCGGCCAGGTGAAATATCCCTGGCCCATAATGGGGTTGTATTCCTGGACGAACTGCCTGAGTTCAACCGGCATGTACTGGAAGTGTTACGCGAACCGGTGGAGTCAGGTCAGATCACCATTTCCCGTGCCGCCCGCCAGGCTGACTTTCCGGCCCGTTTTCAACTCATCGCCGCGATGAATCCCTGCCCTTGTGGCTATCACGGCCACCCCAGTGGGCGCTGTCGTTGCACGCCCGATCAAATTTTACGTTATCGCGGCAAAATCTCCGGCCCCCTGCTGGATCGCATTGACTTGCATGTGGAAGTGCCGAGTCTGCCTGTCAATCAGTTACATGCTGACAGCCAGGACGAAATCGAATCGAGCCATACTGTCGGCAAGCGTGTTGCTGCCGCCCGCCAGCGTCAATATGCGCGCAGCGATCTGTCTAACAATCAACTCGGTAATCGTCAGGTGCAATATTATTGTCAGTTGGATAAAGAAAGTCGGTTATTACTGGAACAAGCCATTACCAAACTCGGCCTGTCCGCCCGCGCCTACCATCGTATTCTTAAAGTGGCCCGAACTATCTCTGACCTGGCCGGAAAAGATCATATTGGCTTACCCCAGCTCACCGAAGCCATCGGTTACCGACGCCTGGATCGCCAACCAGGGATTTCCTGAGAGCCCGCCAAATACCAATCGCGTAATAATGTTCAGTCCGTACTGGTATCAGATAGCGTTACTGGTTTCTGTCTCAACTTTCGACTCAACTCTTCAATCGATAGTGGGTAATAGAAAAAATATCCTTGCATCGAGTCTGCCCCATATTGCTTGAGAATATCTCGTTGGCCTTTTGTTTCAACACCTTCAACTATCACTGGCAAACCCAGTGAATGGGACATTGCAATAATCGCACGGGTAAGTTCAGCATCATCCTGCCGAGTTTCAATTTCATTCACAAAACTACGGTCAATTTTCAAAATATCAATATGGAACTTTCGTAAATAACTCAGTGATGAATAACCGGTACCAAAATCATCCAGTGAAATTCGTACACCCAATGCTTTAATTTCGCTTAAAGTGTTGATGGAATGTTCCACTGCATCAATCAAGGTGGACTCGGTTAACTCCAGCGTCAACAGAGCCGGATCGATTGCAGTTTCTTCAAGTAACTCCTTTATGAAACCGGCCAAGTCGCCATACCGGAGCTGCACACCAGAGATATTAATAGACACTGGCACGACCTTGATGCTGTCACGCTGCCATGATTGAATCTGACGACATGCTGTTTCCAGAACCCAATTCCCCATCGAAACGATTAAACCATTTTCCTCTGCCAGCGGAATAAAAGTCGCCGGTGAGATCATTCCAAGCTCAGGACTATTCCAGCGCATTAATGCTTCACAGCCAGTGATTTCCCCAGTCACGGCATTAACCAATGGCTGGTAGAGTAAACTTAATTCGTTGTTTTCAACAGCCTGGTGAAGTTGGTTCTCTATGATCAATTTTTCCTGTACCGCATCATTAATTGATTGAGTAAAATATTGAGAATTATTTTTGCCACTTTGCTTGGCATGATACATTGCGATATCGGCATTCCTGATCAATGTATTCGCATCAACCGCATCATCTGGATAGAGTGTGATACCAATACTGCCGGTCATCACAATCTTCTGGTCTTCGATATCCATCGGCTCTGACAAGGTATCAAGTAATCGTTTTGCAACCTTTGACTCTGCGAATTCCTGGGTTAGATCTGTCAAAATAAATGTAAACTCATCGCCCCCAAGCCTCGAAACTGTATCAATAAGATACTCAAACATTGGGTTTGCATGAGACAAATAATCCGTACCGCGTAATTTTGATGAGAATCTTTTTGATAATTCAACAAGAAATTTATCGCCCGCCTGATGTCCAAACTTATCATTTATATTTTTAAAGTTGTCAACATCAAGAAATAGCAAGGCAACTTTCGAATTACTTCTTTTTGCCACAGACAGAGCATGCTCAAGATACTCCTGAAACATCCGACGGTTTGGCAAGCCAGTCAACGGATCATGATATGCCAGAAATTTTATACGCTCATTTGTTTCTGCCAGGTTACGACTCATGTTCTTGAAAGTATGCGCCAACTCTCCAATTTCATCACTAGTATTAATTTCAAGGGAAACATTCAAGTTTCCTTTGCCAACATCACTGGCAGCAACACTTAACTGTTGCACGGGCGAAATTATCACTTTTTTGAGAAATAATAAGGCCAGGGTAATCGTTACCAATATTGCTCCCAAGGTGATCACGGCGACTACGATTCCAAGATTTCTTGTATCATCCTGCAGTTCACTTTCTGGCAACAATGCATATACATTCAAATTCTCATGCACATGCCTTCCTATGTACTGCACATCTTCTCCATTTGTTTCCAGTGCGACGCTATCTCCATTTAATTTAATCTTATTCAGGTTTTTAATCACTTTACCTTCAAACGCATTATAGCGAGCCAGCGACTCATCACTAAATAGCACGCGGCCATTCTGATCGGTAGCGAATACTCTCCCGGTCTGGCCAATCACGGATTCTTTGATTAACTTCTGCAAGCTTGCCATAGAGACCGTTAATGCAAGGTAAGCTCTTAATTTAGGAACTGTTGTACTGGTATCAATACTTGGATCCGTGATTATAATTTTCTTTCCAACATATATAACCGGCTCGTTATTATCAATATTTCTGTCAATTATCCAGACAGAATCATCCCCACTGCGAGTCAAGGCCTTAAACAATGATGATTGCGATTCATCATCTGTCTTGTTTCCTAGCCCCAATCTTGCGAAACGCGTGTCTTCGTAACCATCGGGATATATAACCCTTATTTCTATATATTCCGGATAGGCATTCTGATAACCAGAAAATAGATTCAATAAGGCAGGCTGTAAGAGCTCGTATCTATCTTCTTCATTCTCGAGCAAGACATACTGGTGAAGTAATCGTGATCCGGAAAAGAGCTCAATATTTGCAGCTGCAGTATTAATCAGGGAAGTAAACCGCATTTCAACTTGTTGCACACGGACTCGCATTTCCTGATGCTTGCTTTCCAATGAAGCACTTTTCATCTGCAAAAATGACAACCAGCCCAAAAGCAATAAAGGCGCAATAACCAATGGCAAAACCGCATAAATGATTTTGCTTTGCAATCTCATAGTAGACTGACTAATTATAAATTCTGGTTACGATACTATTCCTTCGCTTCGTAATTCGCGCAGGCAACTTCCTGTAAATTTCCATTTTTTCCAGTACATCGCTTGGAGGATATATCAACGGGTTATTCTTAAAATCCATCGACAATAATTTTTCCGCACCAATATTAGGTGTCGCACAGTTGGCATATTCAGCTGTACGTTTTGCTACTTCGGGCAGATTGACAAAATCCAGGAATTGATGAGCTAAATTTTTATTTTTTGATGACTTAAGTATTAAAAAATAATCAACCCACAGGTTACCTCCTTCCTGTGGCACAACAAACTGAATGTTTGAATCAAGTTCATTAAGCAGTAAGGCATCACCGTTATACGCCATTGCAGCCCATGCTTCACCTTTTAACAGCGCCGAATCTTCTTCAACTGAAATATAAGTATAAGACCTTACGAACGGTTTTTGAGCGAGCAATAATGTTTCAACTTCGTCTAAATGTTCAGTAATAGTGCTATTGGCGGAATACCCCAGGCTCTTGAGACCCATACCGATTAGGTCATTTACATCCCTGATCAATACAATTTTCTGTTTGAGCTCACTTGCTGGTCGAAATAACTGCAGCCAGCTTGTTAATGGTTCTTTTACAAGATCCTTACGGTAGACAATACCAAGCGTGCCCCACAAGAATGGTACACCATACTGTTCAGTGAAATTTTCACGCTGTAAATAGCGTGGTAATATAAGATTGTAATTTGAAATTTTTTGCGGTTTTATTGCTTCCAGCCAATTCTGCTTTGCGTAAAGCCGGATTGACGGCATATCACTGACAATAATGTCATAGCCTTTACCATCAATCAGTGCCAGCTGTTTAGTGCGATCTTCATCGGATTCAAAATAAAACTCTCTTACCTCAACCTGGTACTTCTCTTCAAATTCCGTGATAACGGCTGGATCAAGATACTCTGACCAGTTGAGTATTTTCAGCACTTTCACTTCTGGGGCACTACTCTGGACAGCGGCAAAACTCTGGCTACTCCAGATAACTAAGCCGAAAACACCGACTAGCAATTTTGTCAGATGTATCATTGTAGTGACTAAAATAGACACACAATAATTGATCGCATTCTGTGATCTTGACTAATAAACCATATATCGCTTGCTTTAGATATATGGGTATATGTAACAAAGTATGGCTGCTGACCACAGCGCCAGACTATTAATGGTTTAACGGCACATTCACGAGCTTCTTTATTTTACTGAACGGTTTTACACCAAATATCTATAATTTCGCGAACTGCTTCCGGTTGTTCAGTCAAAGGCCAGTGATCACAATGCACGAGCTTACTAGTGGCATTAGACATACGATGGATCTGCTGCTCATTCCGTTTTTGATCACTCAGGCTGGATCCGCCCGACATAATCACCAGAACAGGCTGACTGATTGCTTCCAGCACTGGTAAGGGTTGAACCACCGCAAGGAGATCCTGCAAATAATTGGCAAGTGGTATGTAAGACAGGTCCGCAAGGGGGTTCATATACAGATCGGCAATTTTCATTTGCGGATTGGCCTCTAGAGTTTCACGAGTTCTCTCATCCAGAGCATACAGATCACGCGCTGGATATTGGCTTCGCCTGATTCCCAGTCCATTAGCCAACCAGAGAAAACCAATTGGAACCCAGAGCAAGAGCTGCAAGCGTCGCACCCAACCCAGTACACCATGCAGGTTCTGGTAAAATACCGGATCGATCAGTATCACGCTGGTAACCTGTTCCGGCTGCGTGGCGGTATAATCCAGCGCAATTTCCGCGCCCAGACTGTGACCGAGTAGCACAACGGAGGATAATTCTTCCTTCTCTATGATCGCATGCAGATCCGCTACCCAGCGATGCCGGTTAATACACCCGCGGTACATGGAATCACCGTGACCCCGCAAATCCAGGCGCAGTAAATTCCACTCTGATTTCAGCTCGGTAGATTGAACAAATTCCGACCAGCGCGTGTGGTTACTGGCCACGCCATGCAACATTATCAGCGTTTGATTTGCCCCAGCCACTCGGCTAAGCCAGTAGCTGATCCGGGCACTTTTAGTTTGCAATATTTTCTGCGTTTCCATAGGGAAATTAACGCCTTATAAGTAAAAATACCAACTAGCTACCGCCCCGCAATGGTCTATAGTCTAAGTAAGAATTTTGGTGAAAACCACGTATTTTGTAGCCCGTAACCAGGCTGGCAATAAAGTTATTCACATGACATTTTTAACCCTATATGTTCTTCACAAGGAGGGGTTGCAATGAGCATATCGCTGACCCTGTTGGAGTATCTGGAATGGGAAGGTGTGGACTATGAACTGCTGCATCATGAGCCTGCCTTCGATAGCCTGCATACCGCCGAAGCAGCACACATCCCCGGAGATCAGCTGGCCAAATGCGTAGTATTGGAAGATGAGAGCGGCTATCTCATGGCGGTTATCCCTGCGACCCATGAACTCGAATTGGACACGCTGAGTAAGCAACTGGAACGCCAGTTGCAATTTGCCTCGGAAGATGAAATAGAGGATCTGTATGAAGACTGTGAACGGGGCGCTGTACCACCGCTACCTGAAGCCTTTGGCTATGAGGCCGTAGTTGACGACTGCCTGACGGATTATGATGATATATATCTGGAAGCCGGGGACCACCATGAACTGGTCCACATCTCCGGCCGGGATTTCCAGGAGCTGACTGCCAAAGCACCCCATGGGTATTTCAGCCGGCATGTCTAGGCTGAATCCACAACGCTAATCCTGCCTAAATTTATCAACAGCCGAGGCAAGTCAACCCTGCCTCGGCTGCCTAAATACATCCTCAAGCACCCTTATTTTGTAGGGAATCCTTAACCCAACGTCTCGCAAAATGTCAATCTCGACGCT
>JAHEIJ010000102.1 GCA_024639445.1 Gammaproteobacteria bacterium | reverse complement strand
GCCGGCCTTGGCCACGCCTTCCAGCACGGGCAGCAGGTCACGGATATTGGAGATCTTCTTGTCGTGCAGCAACACGAACGGTTCCTCCTGTTCCGCAGTCATGTTCTGCTGGTTGTTGACGAAGTATGGCGACAGGTAACCACGGTCAAACTGCATACCTTCTACCACGTCCAGCTCGTTCGCCAGACCAGAACCTTCTTCCACGGTAATGACGCCTTCCTTGCCGACCTTACCCATGGCTTCGGCAATGATGTCGCCGATTTCAGTATCAGAGTTGGCGGAGATGGTACCTACCTGGGCAATTGCTTTGTCATCAGTGCAGGGTTTGGACATCTTCTGCAGAGCTTCCACCGCTACGATTACGGCCTTGTCGATGCCGCGTTTCAGGTCCATAGGATTCATACCGGCTGCCACGGCCTTCATACCTTCGGTCAGGATGGACTGGGCCAGCACAGTCGCTGTCGTGGTACCGTCACCGGCAACATCAGAAGTCTGGGAAGAGACTTCCTTGACCATTTGCGCACCCATGTTTTCAAACTTGTCACTGAGTTCAATTTCCTTGGCCACGGATACGCCGTCCTTGGTGATGGTCGGTGCGCCGAAGCTCTTCTCCAGAACCACGTTACGGCCTTTCGGACCCAGGGTTACCTTAACGGCATTAGCCAGAACGTTGACTCCGGCCAGCATCTTGTGGCGGGCGTCATCACTGAATTTCACGTCTTTAGCAGTCATTACTATTTCCTCTATATTTCTTGAAATTGGAATTTGCGCGGCTATTAGCCTTCAATAACACCCATGATGTCTTCTTCGCGCATAACCAGCAGTTCTTCACCTTCAACCTTCACTTCGGTTCCGGCATATTTTCCGAACAGCACCTTGTCACCTACCTTTACATCCAGGGGATGGACATCACCGTTCTCATTGATCTTGCCCTTGCCGGCTGCCACTACCTCACCCTGAGCGGGTTTTTCAGTAGCACTGTCGGGAATTACGATGCCACCTGCCGAGGTACGCTCCTCTTCCATGCGGCGAACGATCAAACGATCGTGTAAGGGACGGATTTTCATACTTTATGTCTCCTGATATTTTTAAATAAAGTTGATGCTTTTCAAAAACTAAGACCGAATTCCACTGGCTTCGGCCCATAAATTATTTGGTGCCTTGTTAGCACTCACCTGCAATGAGTGCTAATCATAGCGACCTCGACAGTACTGTCAAGACTCGTGAGGGAATGGGGGTAAATATGGGGATTTCAAGCCCGAGCAGACAGCAGCTCAGTCATCGCGCTTTTCAAACTCGCCTTCAATGGTGCGCTGTCCGGGTGGTGACTGGGAAGAGCCTGGCGGCATACCCGCCTGCAACATGCCGCGCTGCAGTAACCAGCCCGCCATGCGGTGCCGCAAGGGTGGCACCAGAATCAGGAAGCCAAAGCTGTCGGTCACGAAACCGGGGGTCAGCAACAGAGCACCGGCCACCAGTAACAACATCCCTTCCAGCATGGCCTGGGCGGGCAATTCGCCGTGTTCCAGGCTGGTCTGCACCCGCGTCAGGGTCGACAGACCTTGCCAGCGAAGCAACCAGACACCCAATACCGCGGTGAACACCACCAACAGCACCGTCGGCCAGGCCCCAATCACTTCCCCCACCTCGATCAGGAAATAAATTTCAATCAAGGGGACCGTGAGAAACAGAATCAACAAATAGCGAAATATAGGCATGGCAGCTTGCAACATTAAAAAGGTCGAATACCGCATTATACCTTTTCCTGAGTGACGCCATGCTGTTATCTTTATTTGTTCTATGACTGACTCGCCGTATCGATTGATCCTGTGTACCTGTCCAAATAACCAGGTTGCGGAACAACTTGCCACCTCACTGGTGGAGCAGCGCCTGGCCGCCTGTATTAATATCGTCCCCGGGCTGACTTCGATATATCGCTGGCAGGGTAAACTGGAAAAAGGCACGGAAGTGCTGTTACTGATTAAAACCACCCGGGAGCATTATTCCGCGGTGGAAAGCGCACTTCAGCAACAGCACCCATATGAACTTCCCGAAATTATCGCGGTCACTCTCGATGAAGGTTCACCTGATTATCTGCGCTGGATTACTACCTCACTGGAAGATGTTTGATGATGAAATTCTATAAAATTCTTGCCCCGCTGCTACTGCTGGTATTTGCCTGGCACCCCTTGCAGGCCGAAGAGGAACTACTCGAACCGGATAAGGCCTTTCCGTTTCAAGTCATCATCAAGGACGACACCATTCACGCTGAGTGGAACACGGCCGACGGCTACTACCTGTATCGCAACAAAATCAGTCTTACCACCGATACTCCCGGTATCTCTCTGGGTGAACCGCAATTACCTGCCGGCAAAATCAAGCAGGACGAGTTTTTTGGTGAAATCGAGATTTACCACCACCCTATCAGTGCTCAAATTCCAATCCTGCGTGAAGACAACAAGGTCACTGAATTTGAACTCACCGCAGTCTATCAAGGCTGTGCCGATATTGGTGTCTGCTACCCGCCGATCAAAAAACAAATCCGCCTCGACCTGCCCGCTAAAAGTGGTGGTGCCGTAGCCGCCCTCGGTGCCCTGAGTGAGTCCCTCGGTTTTGGCGGCGGTGGGGGTGAAGATGAGATCCTGGAACCGGACCAGGCGTTCCAGTTCAGTATGGATGTAGCCGATCCCAATACGCTGGTCGCGTATTGGCAAATCGCCCCGGACCATTATATGTATCGCGGCAAAATCAGCTTTGACCTGCCGGAAGGCCAGAATGTGCAACTGGGGCAGGTGAATCTCCCCGCCGGCGAGAAGAAACAGGATGAATTTTTTGGTGCTATTGAGGTCTACCACGACCAGGTCAAGGCCCGACTCCCTCTCATTCGATCCGGCCTGGAAGCGACCCCTCTACAACTCACGGCCACTTACCAGGGTTGCGCCGAGAAGACCGGGATCTGTTATCCCCCGATCAAGAAGACGCTGAATTTTAATTTACCCATTGCCACCAGCCTCATTGCGACGGCTGAGGCCGCCACCCCTTCTTATCAATCTGAAGTGGTCTCCGAACAGGATCAAATCGCCGCCTCGCTGGCAAGTGGCAATACGCTACTGATTATTCTCACCTTCTTTGGCTTTGGCCTGTTGCTGGCGTTTACTCCCTGCGTCTTCCCAATGATCCCCATTCTCTCCAGTATCATCATTGGTCAGGGAGAGCACATTACCACCCGTAAGGCCTTTGTCATGTCGCTAACCTATGTGCTGGCGATGGCCCTGACCTATACCGTCGCCGGTGTGATCGCGGGCATGGTGGGGGAAAACCTGCAGGCGGCTTTCCAGAACCCATGGGTGCTGGGCAGCTTTGCCGCGGTATTTGTCGTGCTGTCCTTATCCATGTTCGGCTTTTATGAACTGCAAATGCCTGCGTCAGTGCAAAGTCGACTGACGGAAATCAGTAACCGCCAACAGGGTGGCCATCTGGCCGGGGTTGCGATCATGGGTTTCCTCTCGGCACTGATCGTCGGCCCATGTGTCGCGGCACCCTTGGCCGGCGCCTTGATTTACATCGGTCAAACCGGTGACGCGGTGCTGGGTGGCAGTGCCCTGTTTGCCCTGAGCCTCGGTATGGGCGCCCCATTGATTGCCATCGGCACCTCAGCAGGCAAATTGCTGCCAAGGGCGGGCGCCTGGATGGATGCCATTAAAGCGGTGTTTGGGGTGATGCTCCTGGCGGTCGCAATCTGGATGCTGGATCGTGTGATCCCCCCGGCCGCCACCATGTTGCTGTGGGCTGTCCTGCTGATCGTCTCCGCAGTGTACATGAAGGCCCTCAGCCCCTTGAGTCCGGACAGTAGCGGCTGGCAAAAGCTGGGGAAAGGCATCGGGGTGGTGTTGCTGGTCATCGGTAGCCTGGAGCTGATCGGTGCCGCCGCCGGTGGCCGGGATTATCTGCAACCGCTAAAAGGCATCGGGCTGGGTGCTGCTGGCGCAGCCAATACTCAACAACATCTCAGCCTGAAACGCATCAAAAGTGTTGAGAATCTGAATGCGGAACTGGCCGAAGCCAGCAACCAGGGCAAAATGGTGATGTTCGATTTCTATGCCGACTGGTGTGTTTACTGCAAGGATTATGAAAAATATGTCTTTACCGATCCGCGGGTACAGCAAGCGTTAAGCAACGTGGTCTTGCTTCAGGCTGATGTCACCGCCAATGATGCACAGGACAAGGCCCTGTTGAAACATGTCAATGTCACGGCCCCGCCTGCGATTTTGTTTTTCGATAAGCACGGCACCGAAATGCGCGGTTACCGGCTGGTCGGTTCGATGAATGCCGATGAGTTTCTCGCCCATGTCAACAAGCTGACTCAGCCATAACCCGTTTTGCCAAAAAAATAAAAAGCAACAACATCATTATGAAAAAAAGTACTGTTTTGATCCTGGTTGTTGCCCTTGCCGGCCTGGGTGGTGGCATCATTGTTAACCAGTGGTTATCCAAACCTGCCACCGCGCCAGCACCGCAAGCACAGACTGATCGTCGACCTGACTTTACCCTGATAGATCTGGAAGGCACGCCTCGCAGCATCAGTGACTGGGATGGCAAGGTCATCCTGGTTAATTTCTGGGCGACCTGGTGCCCGCCCTGTGTGCGCGAGATGCCCGCTTTCATCAAATTGTACGAGACCTACCAGGACAAGGGCTTCACCATCATTGGGGTAGCACTGGATAACAAACAGGACGTCATCGACTTTGTTGATCCCATGGGGGTGGAATATCCAATCCTGCTGGGCGACCAGAAAGGCATCCAACTGACCCAGGAGTATGGCAACCGTCTAGGTGTTCTGCCTTATACGGTTGTTATCGATCGAAGCGGTCGCATTGTCGAGCGCCACCGCAATGAAATGACCTTCGAAGAGGCCGAAGCGCTCATTAAACCCCTGCTGTAGCCATTTTTATCCCACTCATTACCTTGTGACCCAGTTCAATGCCGTAACTGGGCTAAATTGCTATGATTTGCAGCGAAAATGCGGGGAATGGCCGCCTTCTGGACAAACCTCGTTTCATCGTGCACAATTGGCCCACAATTTCCCCGGGATGAAGGGTTTACTGCCGGTAAAAGGCTATATCTGGCAGCGAAATTGCAGAGAAAACAGCAAAACTCAAGCTGAGAACGCAATTCACTAAATCATGGCGAAGCTGCTGGTCATACACGGTCCTAATCTGAACCTGCTCGGTACACGGGAGCCGGAACACTATGGCACCACCACGCTGACGGATATCGATGCCAGCCTGGCGGAAACCGCGCAACAAGCCGGACATAGTTTGGCCTGTCTACAGAGTAACGCTGAACATGAACTGGTGGATGCGATACACCAGGCGCAAGCCGATGGGATTGCCTGGATCATTATCAATCCCGCCGCCTTCACCCATACCAGTGTGGCACTGCGCGATGCACTGGCCGCCGTGAAGGTCCCGTTTATTGAGGTACACCTGTCCAATGTTCACGCCAGGGAAACATTTCGACAGCAATCCTATTTTTCAGATCTGGCCCAGGGCGTTATCAGCGGTCTGGGTCCCTATGGCTATACGCTCGCATTATTATCGGTGATCGATAGCCTCAAGAAATAATTAACCCTATTTTTTACAGGTCACGTTGTTATGGATATTCGCAAAGTAAAAAAACTCATTGAACTGCTCGATGAATCGGGCGTCGCTGAAATCGAGATCAAGGAAGGCGAAGAATCGGTGCGTATTAGCCGCCAGTCGCAAGCCAGTCAGGCCATGATGGCTGCACCGCCGATGTATGCACCACCACCGCCAACAGCAGCCGCCGCGGCCCCCACAGCCGCTATTGCAGAAGTCCCGGCGACTGAGCCTGCCGCGGAGACGATTGAAGGTCATGCGATCAAATCACCCATGGTCGGGACATTCTATCGGGCACCTTCACCGGGCGCCTCGTCGTTCGTCGAAGTCGGTCAATCCGTCAGTGCTGGTGACACGTTGTGCATTATTGAAGCGATGAAACTGCTTAATCAAATCGAAGCCGACAAGGCAGGCACCATTAAGGCCATCCTGGTCGAGAATGGGCAACCGGTGGAATATGACCAGCCCTTGTTTATTATTGATTAACCGGTGCCTTGCTTCTGTTGTGAAACACACATATCACTAAGGAAACGGGCTCACGCCATGACCTGGTTCGATATGACGAGTTTCACCGGATATACACACCGCACCATTGTTAAAACCATTTGAATCCAGCCGTCGTAAATAACGGATGGTGAATACTAAACAGTAGATGAACCATGTTAGATAAGATTCTGATTGCAAATCGAGGCGAAATCGCACTGCGCATTCTGCGTGCCTGCCGCGAACTCGGTATCAAAACGGTCGCCGTTCACTCCGATGCTGATCGCGACCTGAAACACGTCCGCCTGGCGGACGAGTCCGTATGTATTGGCCCAGCGCCTTCAACGGAAAGTTACCTTAATGTCCCTGCCGTGATCAGTGCGGCTGAAGTTACCGATGCCGTCGGGATCCATCCCGGTTACGGCTTCCTGTCAGAAAATGCCGACTTTGCCGAACGGGTAATGGAAAGCGGCTTTGTCTTCATCGGTCCCAAGCCGGAAACCATTCGCATCATGGGTGACAAGGTGGCCGCCATTAAGGCCATGAAAGCGTCCGGCGTTCCTTGTGTACCAGGCTCGGACGGGCCACTGGGTGAAAACGAGAAACAGAACCTGCGTATCGCCAATGAGATTGGGTACCCGATCATCATCAAGGCAGCCGGCGGTGGCGGAGGTCGCGGCATGCGCGTGGTGCATAGTGAAGCAGCCTTGCTCAATGCAATTTCCCTGACCAAGGCGGAAGCGGGTGCAGCCTTCAACAATGATGTCGTTTACATGGAGAAATTCCTCGGTAATCCACGCCATATCGAGATTCAGGTGTTGTCCGATGAACACGGCAATGCCATTCATCTGGGGGAACGTGACTGTTCAATGCAGCGTCGGCATCAAAAGGTCATTGAAGAAGCCCCGGCACCGGGTATTACGCAGGAACTACGCAACCAAATTGGTGAACGCTGTGCTGCCGCCTGCCGGGAAATCGGTTATCGTGGCGCGGGCACCTTTGAATTTCTCTATGAGGACGGTGAATTTTACTTTATCGAAATGAACACCCGTGTGCAGGTGGAACACCCGGTGACCGAGATGATCACCGGCGTCGACATTGTACGGGAACAGATTCGCATCGCCAGTGGTGAGCCACTGCATTACACCCAGGACGATATCAAAATTAACGGCCACGCGATGGAGTGCCGTATTAACGCCGAGGATTCGGTTACCTTCATGCCATCCCCCGGCACCATCACCGCCTATCATGCACCGGGCGGCCCGGGCGTGAGGGTTGATAGCCATAT
>JAHEIJ010000352.1 GCA_024639445.1 Gammaproteobacteria bacterium | reverse complement strand
GTCCACATACGCTGGGCATCGGTAAACGGATAGGGGATTTCTCCAAACCCGATGGTGGTACCCATAAAACTGACAAAATAAAATGCATGAAAGAAGTTCATGCGATAGGGCTGGCCCTGGTCATCCATACCTGGGATTAGAACAAACCCAAGTACTGAAACCGCATATACGATGGTCAGGACGATCAGCGGTGAATGCAGACGCCGTAAAAGAACGAAGACGATATTGTTCATGCCGATTGGCTGTTGCTTAGCGACGAACCATTACTGTTTCAGTCACCAGCAATACTACTGAAGTAATATTCGCTAATACTGCGCCACCAGATAATGAAACAATCGCAGCCATCGTATGGGGCGTCATTCCAGTATCACCGATACGTTCTACCAGCGCCCAAACCACAGCCGCAATGATAAGCTGTAAATCAGCCACCAGGCTGGTTGCCAGCAATACCGCACCAATGTGGGTGCGATCGCCAAACTTCAGTACCGTGGCGATAACACTGACGACGATCGCCGCATATAACTCATACACATTATGATGCACCGGATCATCGATATCGCCGATAAAAAAACCGAAGTTAAGTGTTAACGCCAGTACAATAAAAAAAGCAAATATAACTTTTTCCAGATTCATTTCAACCCTCCCAGGGAAAAAGCACAGGTAGTTTTTATCCTTATCACAAAACTATAACACTTTTTACTAAGCTTGCAGCAAACCTCTCATTTCAGCCATTGCTACGACACCGTTTTGATCTAAATTTACATTGAGTTAAATGTTCCGCATTACATTAATGAGCATGAACATCGCCACTCAAGTCTGGCATGTTGTCCTGCTTTGTTATGCCATTACCGAATTGATCGCGAAATAGACATCAGACGGATCAACCACGAACAGACACGATTTTTTCGGTGATTATTTTGCGCTAAACCCCATTATCGGTTTGCAATTTGGAGACAGACCATCGACCTGCTCGACCTCGGAGCCATCCGTTAAGAGTCAATTGTGATACCCGAGGTAATTACTTAAGTACAGCACGGAATCCTCTTCCCTGTGCCCAGAATTCAACTCATTATTATTGTATGGCTATATACCTACACAATAGTTGTAGTCATCTATGACTTTTGTCATACAATTATTGCCTTATATCAGATTGCAGGTAACTTCCCTTTGACAGCAAGGTTCAGGCATTCTATACCCTTATTTATAATGAATTAATTTGGGAGTTTCAGCATGGAAATACATCGCGCGGGTGAAGACGGAGCAGTTCCGTTTCGAACCGGCCGTTTCTTCAATGTGGGTGCGAAGTGGTATTTTGCAACACGAGAGGCAATCGATCAGGGGCCGTTTAATAGCAAAGGGGAAGCTGAACATGCCCTGACCAAGTACATCGAACATTGCAAATCCGTAGAGAGTAACTGGGCTTAATTGCATTAGTGCACTTACTCGTCAGAAAACACCGCTGAAACTATCTCTATCTCACGTATTTCGATGGTATCCATTCTTTCTTACCGTCCGGGTAAGAAAATCCCATTCTATTCCTGGCAAAAGATCCATATAATTTGCCTGGAGCGATCTGTGAGTTCAATGATGCATATCAAAAAACTGACTGCGCTTTGCCGCTTTAATGATTTGTTTGGCTGCAATATCAGTTCGGATAGCATTACCGGTCATTTAACGAAAAAGGAGAAGTAAATGTTAGGTGAGCATCATGGCCTGGTCCAGGAATTCCCCGAATACAAAGAGCAAATTCATAGTCTAAAAGTCAGTGATCCACTATTCGCGGAATTGTTTGAGAAATATGAAAACCTGGATAAGGAAATTTACCGGATAGAAATGCAGATAGAAAATACTTCGGATGAATATGTAGAAGGACTTAAAATAAAAAGAGTCAAGCTCAAGGACCGACTCTATACCATGCTGCAACAGGCCTGATAGAGATTAACACCTGACTCATTACACCACCCTCACGATTGCCTGCTCAGGCAAAATATATACGGACTAAGGTAAAGGCGACCACTCCGAGTACGATAGCGAGTGTTATCAACAACGCAACCCTGTCCATGCTTATGCCTCCCTCTATATTGGCCTTAATTCGGTAATCATGTCCCGGTAACGGTCCTGCATAGCCGACCAGGATAAATGAGATACGTCAGGTACCACCGGTAATTGGCCCTTTTCAAGCAAGGCTGCAAGCGCAGTCAATTTATCCGCCAACTGCTGAGCTTCCTGTCCACTCTGTTCGAGCATGGAAGGATAACGATATTCGTCCGCAAACCATTCCGGATAGGCAAGACGATCCG
>JAHEIJ010000351.1 GCA_024639445.1 Gammaproteobacteria bacterium | reverse complement strand
CGTTTTTCGTTGAGGATACCGATGAGGTTGATTACTGTGTCCATCCCGGCGAAATGTTGCTTGAGGTCTTCAGGCTTGTGGACGTCGGCATCAATAACTTCAACCGTAGGCAGGACCAGCAGATCACGATGACGTTCACGCCGGCGGGTTAGCACGCGGATTGAATGGCCCTGTGCCGCCAGGGTACTGACAATACGTTCGCCAACAAAACCACTGCCGCCGAGTACACAAATCTGCTGTTTCATACTGTACCTCTGTAACACGAAATGTTTTTATGAGTGTTGCTACCGGGTGTCGTAACCGGCTCCATTATATCGCGATAAAATTTTGCCCGTAGGGGGTTATTGGAAATTGAACCATACTCGTCCAACAGGCGTCTATACTATTGATTAATATTGAGTTCCGCCATGGATAAATCAAAGGAGAGGTTATGAGTTTTCAGGTGATCAACCCGGCAACGGGCGAGACCGTCAAGGAAATCCCCGTCTGGGACGATGCCACGGTGGAAGCAGCATTGAGTCAGGTTGCTGAGGCGACACCCGGCTGGACGAATACCCCCATCGCGGAACGTTGTGACCTGATGCGCAAGGCGGCACAGGTATTGCGGGATAACAAAGATAGATACGCGCAGATTATTACCACCGAGATGGGCAAGTTGATCAACGATGCGCGGGCGGAAGTGGAAAAGTGCGCCCTGGTGTGTGATTACTATGCCGATAATGGCGCCGAGTTTCTCAAGGATGAATCTCTGGCCTCGGATGCGAGCCATAGTTTTGTGGCTTATTTGCCGATGGGTACCGTGTTGGCGGTGATGCCCTGGAACTTCCCCTTCTGGCAAGTGTTTCGCTTTGCCGCCCCGGCGCTGGTGGCGGGCAATACCGGTTTACTGAAACATGCCTCCAATGTGCCGGAGTCGGCCCTGGCGATAGAAGAAGTCTTCCGTCTAGCGGGATTCCCCACCGGCGTATTCCGTACCCTGATGATCCGCGCCTCGCAGGTGCAGAAGGTGATCGAAGATCCGCGCGTGCATGCGGTGACGCTGACCGGCAGTGAGCCGGCCGGGCGGCAGGTGGCCGCCACGGCAGGCGCCAATATCAAGAAATCGGTGCTGGAGCTGGGCGGTTCGGATGCGTTTATTGTGCTGGAAGACGCGGACCTGGATGAAGCTGCCAAAGTGGCGGTGGCCTCGCGTTATCTCAATACCGGCCAGAGTTGTATTGCAGCAAAACGGTTCATCGTAGTGGATGCCATTGCCGAAGACTTTGTGGCGCGCTTCAAGGCCGGGGCGGAAGCTCTGCAACCCGGGGATCCCATGAATGAAGCGACCACCCTGGCGCCGATGGCGCGCAATGATCTGCGTGATGAACTGCATCAACAGGTGACCGATAGCATCGCCGCCGGGGCGGAAGCGATCACCGGCTGCCAACCGGGGGAAGGCGGCGGTGCTTATTATTTGCCCTCAATCCTGGATCGGGTGGAGCCCGGTATGCGGGCCTATGGCGAAGAACTGTTTGGACCGGTGGCGATCGTGATCCGCGCCCGTGATGAGCATGATGCGATCCGGATTGCCAATGACTCACCTTATGGACTGGGGGG
Source organism: Gammaproteobacteria bacterium (assembly GCA_024639445.1). Classification (GTDB taxonomy): domain Bacteria; phylum Pseudomonadota; class Gammaproteobacteria; order UBA6429; family Thiohalophilaceae; genus JAHEIJ01. The sequence continues at coordinate 707 of JAHEIJ010000351.1, read as the reverse complement.
CAGTATCTGGACGAGGGATACCCAACGGGGTGAACGGCTGGCGCGCCAGATGCAATCGGGCGCTACCTTTATTAATGGTCTGGTGAAAAGTGATCCACGCCTGCCGTTTGGCGGCGTCAAGAATTCAGGTTATGGTCGGGAACTGTCCCGTCTTGGCATTCATGAATTCGTCAATGCCAAGACAATCTGGATTAAATAAGCGGGGATTACAAAAGATTCAGTCTTTGGCAAGCTCGGGACGACCGAAGAAATAACCCTGGCCCCAGCTCACCCCTAGTTCACGCAAGGCATCGAGGGTAGCCTGGTCTTCCACAAACTCGGCAATGGTGGTCAGCTCGAGATCGTCGGCGATGTTCTGGATGCCTTTGACGATGGCGCGTACTTTCTTGTCACGCGTGACCCGCTGCACCAGGCGCCCGTCGATCTTGAGAAAGGTGATGGGCAGTTCCGCCAGGTAATGCAATGAGGAATAACCACTGCCGAAATCATCCACCGCCAGCCTTAGGCCGAAGTCGATAAAAGGCTGCAGGATCCGTTTTGCTTCCTTCACATCACTCAATAATTGCTGCTCGGTGATCTCTATTACCAGGGGTTTCTGCGGTCCGATGCGATCCCCACAGGCCTGACATTGGCACAGAGCGGTCGAGAATATATCTTCCACCAGGTCCGGGTGACGCAATAAATCGGCGGAGACATTGACGAAGTGC
>JAHEIJ010000350.1:1542-2304 GCA_024639445.1 Gammaproteobacteria bacterium | reverse complement strand
CGGCTCGGGCGGCCCATCGCCTCTCCTTGGCGGATAAGAATGGTGGCGGGTACGGCAATGAGTTTGGCATCTCGAAGATACCCGCCAAGTGCTGCGGCGGCCGCACCTGTGGCTGGGTCTTCTTTAACGCCGCCGACAGGAAACGGATTGCGTGAGTGGAATACGTCAGTACGTTCCCGCCACACGAGTTGCAGCGTGGTGAGACCGTCGCGAAGCATCAGCGCCTTAAGTCTGTCAAAGTCATATACCAGCCGTTACGAACTCACACCAGGAACACGTTTGATTTCACCCTTGACCTCAAGATCGAGGGTACCGTTGTTGTGTAACGGCCGATTTAATGGATCACATGCGTTGTGAATGGTTCTTGTGGCCCGACCACTTGGGCAGGTCGTCGTTCATATCGACAACCCGCATTCCATAAAAGAGATGACAAGTCGGTCTGAATGCTTCCGGCACCGTTGAGCCGTACCCGAAGCCAAAGAGAGATGGAAAGGCGAGCCACATTCTGCGTCCTTCGTCCGCAATGCGTGTGCCACATAATGAGCAGGAGACTTTGCAGGGTAGAACTCGCGCATGCCTGTTGCGTTCGCTGTTGTAGAAGTCGAGGTACGCAATCCCTTGCGTTAGCCTGACGTCTCTCTTGTAAAAGATGGCGGCCCATTGCATGGGGGCGCCATGCAGCTTTTGGCATGCCAGACAATGGCATAGTTTTGCGTCTACAGGATCCGAGCAGACTTCATAGGCCACGGCACCACAGTGACA
>JAHEIJ010000350.1:0-1532 GCA_024639445.1 Gammaproteobacteria bacterium | reverse complement strand
CGGTCCGGCCAGTACGGCCGATAGCGAGCTTTTGCCCAATAAACTTTATCAATGATTCCCATAAACTTATATTTTTAACAATAAAATTGAAAACTATTATCATTTATCCAACGGTTTAACGCGCAAATTTCACAATAAATAATTTCAGTGCGTTATACGCCATGTTGGCACAGAACATTTGACACGCATTACACCATCCTTTAATAAGGAGCCCAACAGAAAACGATTGGAGAGGTCCATGAAATCCCCTGTGAAATCCCCCATGAAATCTTATGATCATACCGTCCGTTACACTGTGGACAGGCCGGAAATCGTTACCACCGATATGCTCGATCCCATTGAATACCATTACAAGGGCAAACGCGATATCGTCATCACCATTTCTCAGCCGGAGTTTACCTCGGTCTGTCCCATGACCGGACTGCCGGATTTCGGTACCATCAACATCCAGTATACACCGGACAAGTTTATCATCGAACTGAAGTCCTTGAAATATTACCTCCTCCAGTATCGCAACGTGGGCATGTTTTACGAACACGTGTCCAACCGCATCCTCGACGATCTGGTGCAGGTGCTCATACCCAAAATGATGGAAGTGACCGGGCAGTTCACATCCAGGGGCGGCTTGACCACCACTGTTTATGCCCGCCATGAGGCGTCTTCATGATTGCCACAACCGGCCTTAAAAAAAAGGCCCTGGGCTTGCTGCTGCCTGTGATCCTGTTGGTTTGCGGTTGTGATATTGCCTCATCCTACCGGCCTGCCGACCAAAAGACCATCCGCGACTTTTCCGGAAGCAGCGATTATAAAAAACGGGTGGGTCTTCTGGCGCTGACCAATACCACCTTGTTTACCAGCGATCAGGTGGCCAAACCCTTCATGAACGCTTTTCTTGCCAGCATGGCATCCGCAGCGTCGGATGCGGTTCTGGTTTTACCGGGTAAATTACCAGCGACGACCTTTTTATGGAAGCCGCCGCGGATCGCCAGCGGTGACATCGATGCATTCGCCCTTGCAGAATTCGCCCGGCAAGAAGGCATGAATGCCGTAGTGGGTCCATTGCTCATAAATATCCGCGTACGTAACCGGGATACAGGATTCTGGTTTTTCAAGGATGTGGCCTACAGCCTCCAGATCCAGACCGCGGCAACCCTATACGATGCGATCACCGGTTCCCGGTTGGCCCTGGGAATCCTGACCGATGAAGTCGAAATCGACGAGGACCAAGCCGGCATCATTCGCGAAGGCCAGGAAGTTGAGGTGGATGAGTTGGTTGAGGTCGCCGAAAAGATGGGTGAAGCACTGGGCAAGGGAATGGGCGATGCCGTTAATAGCAGCAAGGACTTAGCATCCGTGGTTGCCAACGAAAATGGCGCCTGCGTGATTGCAGCCGGCAGTAAGGTGGGTGTCGAAGTGGGTGACCGGTTTACGGTCCTGGATGGCAGCGGCGTTCTGACCGGCCTGGATGGGCAGCGCTATATCGTCCCCGGACCAATGATCGGTGAGATCACCATCAGCCGGGTAACGCCTAA
>JAHEIJ010000349.1 GCA_024639445.1 Gammaproteobacteria bacterium | reverse complement strand
AACAAGTCGAAGTGATAATCGTTGGGATTTAATCCGTGGTTGGCTGAATCGGCAATAAATTCCAGTACATGAGTTGCCTGATCATTAAGTTGCCGTTTGTTTAGCCAGAGATAATCAGCGGAATGCGGGTACAAGCTGGCGAGAGAAGCGGTATCAATATCGTAATCACTGTGCAGTTGCGGTTCATAGCTGCGCTGATACGCCATGACTTTCCCGGAAAAGCACAGGCAGGTCAGGTTGATAGCAACAGCAAAAATTAGAGCTCTGTTAGCATTCACGATAATCTACAGTGTTATTTTGTCTCATTTATATGATTACAGGGCTCCTTATAAAGACCCGTGATTAAGTAATCATGACTTCCATTATCCTGAAAAAAGTAAATAAGGTCCAATTTGAAATGCTAAACATTGTTAACTAACAACAACTCAGCTTTGTATACGTGCAGGTATAATTCAAGAAAATTGATAAGCCGTTGTTAATTACCTGATAAATATCAATTACTTGAATAACATAGTGTAAGTGGGCTCTAAATATGTGGGATCAGATGAAACTTTTCTCTTCGATAATCAATAGAGCCAGACTCAATTGATTTTCCCGAAAGATGCGAATCGAGTTTCATCTGACCCTAATAAGTGTGAAATATTGAGGGTTTTATGAAAAGGGTTTTATTGGCTGGAATTAAGTTTCATCTAACCCCACTTATTTCCGAATTAAAGGGGACGTAGCGAATAAATACTAACCAATCATATATATGGTCAAAAAATAATCGTTACGTCCCCTTTACTAGCCGAACCTGGAAAATAAAAGCTGATTCTCGGATAACAGGGCGTTTATTCTACTCATACCCCGGATTACGCTTGCTGTTCCACCTGAATTATTTTGAACCCGTCCATGTTCTTGTTCGCTCATCAATAAGTCATTTGCAAAATTGGGTCTTCATGTTTGATTAACCAATGCGCTTTGGTCCTGTCTACTGCCTTTTTCGATTAATTAGTACCCGTCCAGGCATTAAAATTTGTCAAGGTGAATATTTCACATTCCTCGCGGCAGTATTTCACGGCATCAATCATTCGCTCTGGAATAATCGCACAAACAATAAAAACAACCACAACAGACCTTTTACTAACTATATTAAACAAGGATTGAATTATGAAATATATATCACCAGCACTCATCATTATTGGAGCCTTTAGCTTTTCCTCATCGCACGCCATCGAGACCAGGGTCGATGAGCAGATATCATTGAAAGAGGTGGAAAAGATACGTACCGCCAGCTCCCATCTGGAAGATGTCCAGATCATGCAGAAAAACATCCTGGCCAATAATTTAAGCAGTATCTTAACCAATGGATTTCAACGCGGTTTCAAAGACGGTGATGTATGTACGACACCATTCCCGATCTCGACGACTCAGATTGATCCCCATCGGTCTTTGATGGTACATGATTCAGAAACGCTATCGGACTCGAGCGTGGACTTTACCCTGGAAAGAACTCTGGGCATGATGGCATCGCAAGTGGCGGTAGACGTCCCGGGCACCACGGCTGCCTCCATGTTTCAGCAACTGTGGGATACGCAAAACCATAGCTCAAGCGCCGTCATTAGCCCGGGCACCCACTGTGACGATAACGGTTCCACCATTAACGGTTTTCCTGTCAATAATTGTCCAAGAGCGGAAGGTAACGAAGCGGCCGCGGCCGACTTTTCGGCTCAAATGGCGGAATATTTACCAACGGCCCTGGTAAATCGTATTGACCTGTCACACAAAGGCTGGAAGAACTGCGGCGAGCATCGCATCATTTACGGTAAACGCGGTGATGGCTTCCAGAAGAACTTAATCATCTTTGAGGCGGTCTTACCCAATCCGTTTCCCGGTTGTCGTTCCGGTTGTCGCGATGTTGTGGAGTTCTGGGCAAACCTGTCCAATGATCCAAACCCCGCTTCTCGTGCCACCAAACTGGAAGACTTGTTTTACAATGGTCTACCGGGTTTTTCACCCGTGGTGAACGTGAATCATTATAGTTCATCGGCTTCGGCCTCGTTCTATGGTGCCAGCGAAAGCGGCCAGATACGAACCAACCAGTTCCTCCAGTCGCCCTGGTTGTTAAAGGAATTCAAAACACAGACAACTTGCATCTCAGGCAGCTGTGATTTTGATATCGTCCCGATTTCGGTCAAAGGCAATCCTTATGGTGAACTCTGGAACCAGGATATAGCCAACGCGGGTTCCCCGTCCATTCCGGGCCTTGATCTACTCGCCACGGATTTTCAGGCAGACACCCTGGCGCAAGTGACGGATACCTTATTG
>JAHEIJ010000101.1 GCA_024639445.1 Gammaproteobacteria bacterium | reverse complement strand
TCCCGCTTTCCCGGTCGACGTTTCCTGATTTCGATATTCAGTACCCTGTTGTCGGTACCGGCGGTAGTGGTTGGTCTTACCTTGTATTTATTGTTGTCGCGGCACGGTCCCTTGGGTGATTTGAAGCTTCTCTTCACACAAACCGCGATGATACTGGGACAGATTGCCTTGTGTTTTCCTATTCTGGTTGCCATGGGGCATGTCGCGTTCCAGTCCGCTGATAAACGCGCCTGGGAAACCGCGCGTACACTCGGAGCAGGACCAGGGCGCGCCCTGCTGACTGTCATGCGGGAAGTGCGCTTCGGTTTGCTCGCTGCCCTGTTGGCAGCATATGGTCGCATTATTGCTGAAGTCGGTGCGTCGATGATGCTGGGTGGGAATATTCTGCATTACACCCGTAATATTCCCACAGCGATTGCACTGGAAACCAGCAAGGGGGAATTTGCCCAGGGTATTGCCCTGGGACTGGTCCTGCTCATACTGGCTTTCTCGCTCAATGCTTCACTGCAATATTTCCAGGGCAAAGGTCAGTTTGTGTCATAAGGAAAATAGCATGTCGCAAATAGAATTCATCAATTTACACAAACACTTTGGTCATCGCCAAATACTGACTGGAACAAATCTGGTGCTCAACGGTGGATATTGCAGCCTATTGTCAGGAACAAACGGGGCAGGCAAGTCCACCCTGTTACGCATTTGTGCCGGCCTTGAAAAACCGGATCAGGGCGAAGTCGATATCGGCCTGGGTCAACAAGCCTGGAAACGTTACCGACATACGCTACAGCTTGAAACTGTCTATCTGCACCAACAACCTTATATGTTTGACGGCACGGTTATGCAAAACCTGGCTTATGCTTTACCGCGCAGTACCCCTCAACCCAAGCACAAGCAACTTGTCAGCGAGGCCCTAGCATGGGCGGAACTTGAATCGATTGCTTCAAACTCAGCCAAAACTCTCTCCGGAGGTGAACGTCAACGGGTCGCCATTGCGCGTGCCTGGTTACGCAAACCGACAGTCATGTTACTGGACGAGCCCACTACCAATATGGATCAGGAAGCCCGTCGACGGACTATCCGGTTGTTGCACAGCCTTAAAGAACAAGGTATTGCCCTGTTGGTTGCGAGCCACGATCCTAAACACTTTTATAGTCTGACGAATAGCTGGCTTGAATTGTCAGCAGGGCGTATCGAGGACATGTTCTCAGTTAACGAACTGGCAGATAACGTTATTCCCATTCCATCATCGCAACAGGCTATACGATGAAACCAGTCAGTCAACAACAGGTTAGTGCAGTGATTCTTGCAGGAGGCATGGGTCGTCGCATGGGAGGTCAGGACAAGGGGCAACTTGAACTGAATGGCAGACCGTTAATTGAGTATGTACTGGAGACCATTCAGCCGCAGGTAAAAACTATCTTGATCAATGCCAATCGACATCAGACTGAATATGCTCGCTATGGTTATCCAGTCGTACCTGACTTACTACAAGGCTATCAAGGCCCACTTGCCGGATTTGCCACAGGTATGTGCGCAGCCACCACACCTTATATCGTTACCCTGCCCTGCGATGGTCCCTTCTCTCCCCCGGATCTGGTTGCACGCCTGGCTGCGGCATTAGAAAAAGAACATGCCGACATCGCGGTTGCCCATGATGGCGAACGCCTGCAACCGGTCTACGCCTTGCTACCAATCAGTTTGTCAACCAGCCTGGAATCCTTTCTGGCTGCCGGGGAACGCAAAATTGATCTCTGGTATGCACAACATAAGATGGCACGCGTGGATTTCTCTGATGTGGCAAAGACTTTTCGCAACATCAATACGCCACAAGATCAGCATCGTCTCCAACAGGAGGGGCCTTCAATATGATTGATTATCCCTTACCTCTGGTCGGATTTTGTGCCTTCAGCGGTACCGGTAAGACCACGTTACTGACTCGCTTGCTGCCTTTACTAAATAACAGGGGCCTGCGCATAGGCATGGTAAAACACGCTCACCACCGGTTCGACATCGACTATCCTGGCAAGGACAGCTTTGAACTGCGTCTCGCCGGCGCATCACAAATGTTGGTGGCTTCACGCAAACGCATGGCCTGGGTAAAAGAAACACAGGAAAACCGTCCGGAACCTGTACTGGAGGAAGCGCTATTGGCATTGGAAACGGAACATCTGGATCTGGTGCTAGTAGAGGGTTTTAAACAAGCGGCAATTCCGAAAATAGAATTACATCGTGCCAGCCTGGGTAAACCGCTGATGTATCCAGCGATGTCTAACATCATCGCCATTGCCACTGATGCTCCCCTGACTGACAAAAGTATCAGCTTGCCACTATTGAACCTGAATCAGCCGGTCGAGATTGCTGAGTTTATTATCGAAACCATCCTGCAACCACATCATGTTAAGCAGTTGTTACCCAATGAGAAGGAAGCAAAACATGTTAACTGAAAGTGCCAAACTGCAGCCTAGCTGTGCCGATGACAATGAAGCGGGTGTTCTGTCTGTTAATGAGGCACGTCAACGCGTCCTGGCAAATATTACTCCGATTACTGCCATGGAGAAAATGGCTTTGCGGACTGCACTAGGCCGGGTTCTGGCTGAGGATGTAACCTCACCACTAAATGTGCCCAGCCACACGAACTCGGCAATGGATGGTTATGCCGTTAACATTACTGATCTGGCTAATGACATAAGTCAGTTTGAGTGCATTGCGACCGCCTATGCAGGGCAACCCTATAAAGGTCAATGCCAGGCAGCGCAATGTGTTCGCATCATGACCGGTGCCCCAATCCCGAGGGGAACCGACACAATCATCATGCAGGAACAAGCGGAAGTTCTGCCGGATGGTAAAGTACGTTTTAACGGTAAACACCGCGCGGGGCAAAACGTCAGACTGGCCGGTGAAGACATTACGATCGGTAGCGCTGTGATAAACAGTGGGCGTCGTATACTGCCGGCGGATATCGGAGTACTGGCATCGCTCGGAATCGGTGAACTACACGTCAGGCGGCGACCACGCGTAGCGTTTTTTTCTACAGGGGATGAGCTTCGTTCTATTGGTGAAGTATTGGACGATGGCGAAATTTATGACAGCAACCGTTACAGCCTCTATGGCATGCTCACCCGACTTGGTGTTGAACTCATGGATCTTGGAGTCATCCCGGATCAACCCGCCGCGGTTCGAGAAGCATTTCAAATGGCTTCCAGCATGGCGGATGTGATCATTACCTCCGGCGGCGTCTCCGTTGGTGAAGCAGATTACATCAAACCCGTCCTCGAGGAACTCGGTGAAATCAAATTCTGGAAAATCGCCATGAAACCCGGTCGGCCATTGACCTTTGGTCACCTGGGCAAATCATTATTCTTTGGCCTGCCCGGTAATCCGGTATCCGTGATGGTAACCTTCTACCAGTTTGTACAACCAGCACTTCATTTCCTTGCCAGCGGCACGCCCTATATTCCTCTCACACTCCATGCCAGTTGCAGCCAGGATTTACGTAAACGTCAAGGCCGAACCGAATTTCTACGTGGCATATTGCAGCAATCGGACAATGCGGAACTACAGGTCGCGGCCACAGGTCAACAGGGTTCCGGTATGCTCTCTTCCATGAGTCGGGCCAATTGCTTCATTATCTTGTCGGAAGACTGTGGTGATATTAAAGCCGGTAGTGTTGTGCCGGTGCAACCGTTTGATTGCTTCGTCTGACTGCCCGGTATTTTTCAGCAATTAAACAAGGCTTGTTTAGACCTTGAACATTAAAACTTGTTTGGTCGTATCACACTGTATATAACCGGTTTAACCAACGCACTGAAAATATCAAACCTCAGCGACGATATACACCATCCATGATTCCTGGTTTTCGACTTCGGTCACTTCATAATATTCACCAGTGCCTTCCAACTCATCGTCATCATCATCGGTGTCTTCGTAGCGTTCCCAGTAGACCCGTACTTTTTTATAACCGGCTTCTTCCAGCAATTCCTTGATTTCCGGAATTGCCCATAACCGCCAGGCATAAGTAAAGGCATTTTCCAGGCGGGAATCGTCATCGAAGTCGAAGTGGATGGCGCACTCCATATGGTGATCGATGGGGTTAAATGAAACCTGCTCCCAGACATAGGTTGCCGGCGCTTCTTCAAGCTCGGTTTCCTCTTCAATCACGTCTTCACATTCAGTGCCGCCAAACAGGTCAAGCACAAGCAGGCCGTCTTCTTTCAATCCCTTGCGGGCCTGTTCAAAGTAACCTCTCAACTCATCACGTTTCTCAAATAGACAATAGCTAAAGTTAAAGGCACAAGTAACATCAACTTTCGGCTCAATAATATCCCGCACATCAGATTCAATCAGGGTAACCCGCTTGGCAATATCATTGCCTGCCGCCTCAATATTATTTTTTAATCCCCAATCGAGAGTGGGCTTATCGATATCAACCCCGATAGCGGTGCGGTCTGGATCGCTCTTGCACCATTCGACGGAGAGAAACGCCGTGCCACAGAAATCTTCTTTCATACTCAGGGGAGCACGACCCCGCAACTCACGAAAGGTCTTATCCATGAATTCGACTTCGGCCTCCGGTGCCTGGACGGAATACTGATACAGAACATGGCGATCCGCCTGTTCAGCTAGCGTCGGATTGGTATTTTTTTCCTTGGCGGCACTCATGAAAATCCCCTGTGTATTAACCATCTAAAGTTAGGTATATAAAATTTGCTGGCTATTATAGAACCATTTTGAGAAAAGAGGGGATATATTGAGCAGGGTATTTTTCCAAGCTGCCGCTTGCTTCTCAGTATAATAATTACATTCCATCAGCTCCCGCTAAATACAGATATGCTATGATTTTGCTCCTTCGCACTGAATGCACGATTTTCAAGGTTTATGTCTGATAATTACTCAACACCACTACGCCACGCTACCGTTCCAGTCAGCGTAGGCAACATCACTGTCGGTGGTACTGCCCCCGTCGTTGTCCAGTCCATGACCAACACGGATACCACGGATATAGCTGCCACGACCCGCCAAGTCCTTGAACTGGCCCGCGCCGGTTCAGAACTGGTACGAATTACCGTCAATACGGCCGAAGCGGCGGCCGCGGTTCCGCGTATACGGGAGGCCCTGGATAAAGCCGACTGTCAAATACCCCTGATCGGCGACTTTCACTTTAATGGCCATAAATTATTGAGTGATTACCCCGATTGCGCCGCCATGCTGGGAAAATATCGTATCAACCCGGGTAATGTCGGCAAGGGCAAAAAACGCGATGAGCAATTTGCCCGCATGATTGAGATCGCCTGTGAACACGATAAACCGGTCAGGATAGGCGTAAATTGGGGAAGCCTGGATCAGACGCTGCTGGTGCGCCTAATGGATGAGAATGCCAAACTGGCGGAACCGAAAGAGCCCACCGAGATTATGCATGCCGCCATGGTCGCCTCCGCACTGGAAAGCGCCCAGCAAGCTGAAGCCTTTGGCCTGGGGCATGACAAGATCATCCTGTCCTGCAAAATGAGCGGGGTTCAGGACCTGGTCAGTGTCTATCAGGACCTGGCCGAACACTGTGATTACCCTCTGCATCTCGGCTTGACCGAGGCTGGCATGGGTTCCAAGGGCATCGTGGCTTCGACCGCGGCACTCTCCGTGTTATTACAACAAGGCATTGGGGACACGATTCGTATTTCCCTCACCCCCGAGCCGGGAGGCGATCGCTGCCAGGAAGTAGTGGTAGCGCAGGAAATTCTGCAATCCATGGGATTGCGCTCCTTTACACCCATGGTTGTCTCTTGCCCGGGTTGCGGTCGTACTTCCAGTACCTATTTCCAGCAACTGGCACAGGATATCCAGTCTTATTTGCGACACAAAATGCCTGAGTGGCGGAAAACACATCAGGGCGTGGAAGAAATGACTGTCGCAGTGATGGGCTGCGTGGTTAACGGCCCGGGAGAAAGCAAACATGCCAATATTGGTATCAGTCTGCCCGGCACCGGCGAAAAACCCGTGGCGCCGGTTTATGTCGACGGGGAAAAGACTGTCACCTTGAAAGGTGACCACATTGCCGCCGAATTTCAGCAGATCGTTGAAGACTACGTGAAACGTACCTACACAACATCGGGTGTCTAGTAAATTACGTTATCCGGCCTCGCATAAATTCTTAACGTTTTTTATGTTGCTTCCGTTTTAATTCTTTTTCCAGAATATCCTGATAATCGCGAATACGCTGTACATAGGTCACCGGTTCATAGCCGCGGGCATAACCATGCTTGAGGGTTTTATAATACTGCTTGCGGGATAATAGCGGTAATACCTCCGCCAGTTCAGTCCAGCTATCCGGATTCTTGCCCAGTCGTGTGGCCAGCTCCCGTGCATCCATTAAATGACCGTAGCCGACGTTATAGGCCGCCAAGGCCATGTAAGTACGATCTGGATCGGTGATGCTATCCGGCAGGCGATTGTTCATACGCTTCAGGTAACGTGCGCCGCCCCAGATGTTTTGCTCGACATCAAACCGGCTTTGAACACCCACTTCCTTCGCGGTATTCAAGGTTAACATCATGATGCCGCGTACCCCGGTCGGACTGCGGGCACGGGGATTCCAATGAGATTCCTGGTAAGACATCGCCGCTAACAGGGTCCAGTCAAATTTGTAATGTTTGGCCGCCGCTTTGAAATACTTTCGATAAGAGGGTAGAACTTTATATATCCGACGTTTATAGGTTTTAATATCGACATAATCAAAAACTTCGATAAAACCGTAATACTTCTCCTGCAATTGCCCCAGGGTGCCATCGTCCTCAATGATTTCAAACCAATCCTCCACGGCATCCTGCAAGCGTTCCGCGTCAGCCGGCAGTATCCAGGCAAGTATTTCCGGCTCGGAAATATCAAATTGCACCGACAGTTCAGGATAATAACGCCGGTTGATGTCCACAATATTTGAGTCGGCTACGGTACAGTCAATACGTTTGCGCCAAACGTCTTCCAGTATGTTTTCAGTATTGAGTTGTTCATCAGCTCGCCAGCTCAGATAAGGATGGTAGCGTTTAAGATAGGTTAATCGTTCAACGTAACTACTGTGAGCCGGTACGACCAGTTCAATCCCTTCCAGGTCTTCAATTTTTTGCGGCCGTTTACCCCCACGGCGACAGACCAACTGTTGTTTAACGATCTGATAAGTAGAACCAAAGAGATAATTACCCTCACGCTCTTCGGTACGCGTCAGGCCGGCTGCCGCAATATCAACTTCACCCTGCGCCAATAACGGCAAAATCTCACCCAGATTGTCTTTCACGACAAAGCGGGGTTTAACCCCTAGATGTTCGGCAAAGCCTTGAATAAGCTCGTATTCAAAACCGCTAAGACCATCGCGTCCTTCATAATAAGTGGTCGGCGCATTGCGAGTCGCCACAACAAGTTCGCCGTCGATAAGGATCTGTTTAAGACGTTGATCATTGCTGCAGGC
>JAHEIJ010000100.1 GCA_024639445.1 Gammaproteobacteria bacterium | reverse complement strand
TGCGGTGGATCGGGCAGTGCAGGGTGCGATGAATATCAGCGTGCTCGCCGCGGATATTCTGAATGAGCCGGGCTTGCCGCGACGGAATGAGATGCAGGCCCTGATCAACAGACTCATTCCTTACCGGCAGCGGAACAACTATGCCTCGGGCCAATACGTTTTTGTGTTGATCAACACCCTGGACGGGTCGGAAATCGCCCGTCTGGGCGATCGGGGTGTCGATACCAATAAAGCCATCAGCGCCATCCAGCAAGCCGCCTTGCCCATTCCCAAAGAAGCCAATCAAGTGAACCATGCGCTCACGGAACTGGATAACAAATTTTACGTGCTACTGACGGTACCTTTAGTGACTCAACAGAATGACGTTGCGGCCTATGTCGAAGCCATTTTTGCCGTCTCTGAACAGGAGATTGACAATGCAAAAGCGCGTCGGTTGCGCGCCATCCTCATCTCTATCGGTATCGTCTTGTTAACCACGCTGTTGCTCTATCCCACCATCATTCAATTGCTAAATCGCGTTACCCGCATGTCACGCCAGCTACTGGATGCCAACCTGGAAACCATCCGGTTACTGGGTTCTGCCATTGCCAAGCGTGACAGTGATACCGACATTCATAACTATCGCGTTTCTATTTATTCGGTCCGCCTGGCAGAGAAGCTGGGCTTAACCCCTGCTGAGATTCAAAGCCTGATTAAAGGCGCATTCTTGCATGATGTCGGTAAGCTGGGTATTCGTGACAATATTCTGCTCAAGCCAGGCAGACTGGATAAGGATGAGTTTGAAGAAATGAAAACCCATGTGCAACATGGTATGGACATTGTGGCACGTTCTGCCTGGCTACAGGACGCGGAAGAGGTGGTTGGTCATCACCATCAAAAATTTGATGGTACAGGTTATTTTGGCGGTAAACAGGGCAAAGACATTCCCTTGAATGCGCGTATCTTTGCCATTGCCGATGTATTTGATGCCTTGACGTCAAAGCGCCCTTACAAGGAACCCATGAGTTTCGACAAAGCCATGTCGATTCTGCAAGAGGGCAGCGGTTCTCATTTTGATCCGGATGTGCTAGCGGCTTTCCAGGAAATTGCCCAGGCACTGTATGAGCGTTATGGCCGGGGAGATGACGAACGTTCCCGCCAGGATCTGGAAACCATCATCGAAACATACTTTCGGCAGGATGCGGCTTTATTGTTAGGTTAATTATTGGTCGAACTTGGTGTTAGTAAACAGGTTTTAGTCTCCAGCGGCCTGACAATTTTCAATATGCCCCGCTTCACATTCGCCGGCACACTTTACCTCACCAGAACTATTGCGTGCTGCACCGCCACCTACATACTTTGAACAATACACCTTGCCATACTGGTCCCGTGCGCAATCTCCAATACCACAGTATACGATGCCATAACCATCACGCACTGCACCTCCCTGGTTATAGACAGAACAAAAGACCTTGCCATACTGGTCTCGTTCACATTTGCCCATACCACAAATCATTTCACCATGGATATTGGGGGCGCACTCCGCTATTGCTACAGGGAGGCACGGGATCAATAGTAAAGCCAAAAATAGAATTCCTAACAACGCCTTCATGGTTTCATAATACCGGTGAAAACAGGCGGGCAATTTTGGTGGCGAGCACAAACCACCAGGGCCGCTGGTTGATATCAGCCATGCTCAATTCCCGGCAACAGCCAAAATCCTGCCTCAGCATCTTTTCTACCTCAGATGTAAATTTCTTGTCGGCATACAAGAGCGTTAACTCAAAGTTCAGCCTGAAGGATCGATTATCCAGATTGGCCGTACCGACACCCGCGAGGGAATCATCCACCAGGAAAACTTTCTGGTGTAAAAAACCCTGCATGTATCGATATACTTTAATCCCAACGGGCAAGGTTTCTTGCAGGAATGAAAAACTCGCAAGGTAAACCAGCTTATGATCCGGGTTTTCCGGCAACATAATGCGCACGTCAACTCCCCGCAATGCCGCGATTTGTAGCGCGCTCATCACCGCATCATCCGGTACAAAATAGGGACTGACAATCCATACCCGCTTTTTTGCCCGATGTATTAACTCGGTAAATAACAAACTACAGGTTTCCAGTTCATCGGCGGGGCCGCTTGGTAACACCAGCATGCGCTCTGAGTCTGCTTCAGTAAATACGGGCGTCTCACTCAGGGGTAGTATTTCATGCGTCATCCAGTGCCAGTCTTCATGAAACGCTAACTGGATCGCTAACACTGCCGGCCCACGGACTTCAACATGGGTATCTCGCCAGGGACTGAGCCTGGGGTGTTTGCCCATATATTCATCACCCACATTCAGACCGCCTGCATAGGCAGTATGGCCATCGATCACCACGATTTTGCGATGGTTGCGAAAGTTGACCCGGAATACATGTCCACCGCCATGGCTGCTACCACTGAATGGACTGGTTTTAATTCCCGCCTTTTTCATCTCTTTTATATATGCAGAAGGTAGCGCATGTGAGCCCACCGCATCGAATAAAAAATAGACCTGCACACCATCATTGGCCTTGTTTATCAGCGCATTCTTCAATCTCTGACCAAGTTCGTCATTCTTGACGATATAAAATTGCACCAGGATATATTCTCGTGCTTCGTTTATTCCCTCGAAAATGGCACTAAAGGTCTGTTCACCATTAATTAATAAACGACTGCGGTTATGTGTCAAAAACGGCATATCACCCAGTTTTTCAAACACCGCGAGATCTTCTTCACCCGTATCCAGTTTTGCGAATATTTCTGGCGGCAATTTTGCTGCCACCTCCTGAAGCCTGCGCTGTAATGGCAGGTTGTCATCCCGTCGGGCACTAACATAGCCGGAAAATTTTCTTCCGCCAAATATCAAATAGACAGGCAAACCCAGGATCGGAAACATCACCAGGAACAAGCACCAGGCTATCGCTCCCTGGGGGGTACGTGCCGTCAATAATGCTTCAATAGCCGCCAGTATTCCCAGGATGTATAGCAGCGTTAATAGTGCCGCGAATATCTCAGGCAAATGTTCAGTTATCATCCATGGTTCCTGTATATATGCTCATGGTGCTTGAGAGAGATTTTCCTTGTCACTCATAAAATTCAACTTTTCATGGCGCTCTGTTACTGGCAACCTGGATAGCTGTTCCATTTGGTTGTAAAAAAGTTGCAAATCCCCGTCAGTATTATGTATATATACTTTAAATGATGGCACCAGCTCATGATATGTTGCCACCAAGGCAAGATGCGCATTGTTTAGCGTTTGTGCCATCCAGCTGTCATAACGATTATCATTGTTCCATTTATGCTTAAGAACAGCGTAATCATTTTTAAGCTGTAAAATGATTCTCTGTTTTTGCTTGCGCATCGAAGAAGGATCATCTGATTGAATATATAGTTCTTGCAAATTAGCGCGCGTCTTTTTCAATAAATTATTAAAATCTGCACGTTGTTGTTCCGTCTCAAGATACTGCTCGTATGCGCTTGAATTGCTATTATGTATAAACCACCGTCTCACACCTTCCTGAGCTACAGCCGTCGCAAATGCCTCATTGAATGCCGTATCATCCTGCACATAGAGTTTTTGATGCGCCAGCTCGTGAAATAACACGCCCACCCGCATGGCCTCATCGCGATACAACATGGTATTGAGCAGGGGGTCATCAAACCAGCCGAGCGTCGAATAAGCCCGCGCTCCGACCACATAAACATCCTTGCCCTCAATACGTAATTGGTCGGCAAAATCTTCAGCGTCTGATTTAAAAAAGTATCCCCGATAACTTACACATCCCGCAAAGGGGAAGCACCATGTTTGAGGTTCCACGGAAAATTCTTCCGTTGCGATGACGTTCCAGATGACATAGTCACGCCCGATATCGGCATATTCACGATAACTGTTATTTTCCGGCAAGCCCAATTCTTCGCTGGCAAAATCACGTGCTCGCTGCATTTGCTCTAACAATTTTCGTAATTCAGGATCCAGCTCCGTTTCGGCCAATATCTCACTGATCGGCTGCTCCTGATTCAGAATATTGCGATGACCGTCAACTGCCTGCCAGTAATACTCCATAGCACTGCAACCAGCCACACCGAGACCGACAACCATCAACAGACAGGATTGCAACCATTTCATAATTTTCTGTTCTTAATAAAACGTGGCCAAATGCCGATACACCTGATTCTAGTTACACTATTATTAATAACACACTCTGGCAGGACTTTTGATTTTTATGGACACTGGTGTTATATCTGATCCCAAGGCTATTCTGGATGAAGTTACCTCACAAATAAGTGAGGTCATTCTTGGTAAGCAAATTCCCATCCAACTGGCCCTGGCCTGCCTGTTGGCGCGTGGCCACCTGCTGATTGAAGACATACCCGGTGTTGGAAAAACCACCCTGGCACATGCTTTAGCTAGCACGCTTGGGCTGCAATTTTCCCGTATTCAATTTACCAGTGACCTTTTACCCGCAGATATTCTCGGGATTTCCGTCTACGAACAAGCCAGCGGCAGCTTTGCCTTTCACCCGGGGCCCATATTTGCCCAGGTGGTATTGGCCGATGAAGTCAATCGTGCCACTCCCAAGACCCAAAGCGCACTGTTGGAGTCGATGGAAGAACTCCAGGTCACGGTGGAAGGTGAGACCCGAAAATTACCCGACCCTTTTTTTGTGATCGCGACCCAAAACCCAACCTACCAGATCGGTACCTTCCCGTTACCAGAATCCCAGCTGGATCGCTTCTTGATGCGGATCCACCTGGGCTATCCCGACACTCAGGCCGAACGGGCCTTGCTCGCCGGTCAGGATCGACGCCGCATGCTGCCGAATCTTTCTTCTGTCCTGAATCCGGCTCAATTGGCGCAGTTGCAAACCCGGCTCGAAAAAATCCATGTCTCCGCTGCACTACTGGATTACGTCCAAGCCCTGCTTATTTATAGCCGTCAGGCCGCCGATTTTGCCATGGGGCTGTCACCTCGTGCCGGGCTGGCCTTACTGCGGGCGGCACGTGCCTGGGCAATGCTGGAAGGGCGAGACCATATTCTTCCTGATGACATCCAGATAGTACTACCCTCGGTAGTCAACCATCGGCTTCGTAGCGCCACTGATAGCGAAACCGGCTCAACGGAGAACCTTTCTCGCCTGTTGCTGGAAGTTCCCATACCCTGATTTTCAACGGTGCTTCAACAACTGACACAACGGTTAAATTTTCGACGATTCTTCGTCGGCGAAGGACCCCAGGAAGCACCCTATCAGCTGCATCGCCGTAACGTGTATATCCTGCCTACCAGGTATGGGCTGATGTTTGCTGCATTACTATTGTTAATGCTGATCGGTGCCATTAATTACAATAACAGCCTCGCCTATCTGATGACATTTTTACTAGCCAGTCTCAGCGTCGTATCGATCCTCCACACTTATCGTAACTTGTTGCGACTCGCGCTAACTTCCGGGCACATTGAACCCCGCTTTGTAGGCGAAACGCTGACTATTCCGGTTCGCATCGATAATCGCCAAGGCCCTGCTCGACTCGCGATTGAAATCAACTTTCCAGGTGAAACTCCCAGCATGGTGGATATCGGGGCCCATCTGCAGCAAAACATTGATCTCGAAAATATTCCTCAACGTCGAGGACATCACTTACTCAATCGTTTTACCATCGCAACCCGCTTTCCCCTCGGCCTGTTCCGTGCCTGGGCGCATGTACATCTGAAACAATTCTACCTTGTGTACCCCCGTCCTGCCGCTATCAGCCAGTTACCTGCTGACTCCCTTTACAAGCTCAAAGTCACAGGGGATCAAGGTGTTGGTGCCGATGATTTTGCCGGCCTGCGCCCATACCACAGTGGCGATTCGCTACGCCATATACACTGGAAAGTCGCGGCCCGGCAACAGGGTCTGCTTACGAAACAATTCGGTGGGGATAGAAGTGAAGAACTCTGGCTTGATTGGTCAAGTCTGCCAGATTTACCACTGGAGCAGCGCCTCTCAATCCTGACCCGCTGGGTCTTGTTAGCCGAGCGGGAAGGGAAGAGTTACGGCTTACGTCTCCCAGGCCTTGTCCTTGAACCCGATCGCGGTGGCCCCCATCGGCATCAATGTCTAAAAGCACTGGCTGAATTCCATACTGAGGTCCTGCATGACCAATGGTAAACGCCAGCGATTAACACCATCAAAAATGCTGATCCTGTTATCGGTATTTATGGTGCTAATTCCACTAGTCCCACATATACCGTTTTGGTTGACTCTGTTTTGCATGTTATTGATTGTCTGGCGACTGATGTATGATCTGGGGCGCTTGCCATTACCCGGTTTTTTTGTTCGACTTGTACTGATACTGATGGCCATGGGCGTCATTATTTTCAGTTTTTACACCCTGTTTGGCCGTACTGCTGGCTCATCATTTCTTGCGTTATTGTTGTGTATAAAATTATTGGAAATGCACACACGGCGCGATCGTATGGTGGTCATTTTCCTTGCCAGTTTCATGGTGGTTCTTGGTTTTCTCTTCAGTCAGACTCTCGTTACCGGCCTTTACATGGTTTTTGAAGTCATTATCCTCACTTCTGCGTTGATCAGCATTAATCACCAACCCGCCTCATATGACTCATATATAGCGACCAATAAAAACTACCTGCGGCTGGCAAGTCGCATGTTACTACAGGCCGCGCCCTTGAGTTTACTGCTGTTTGTTCTATTTCCCCGGGTACCTGGCCCCTTGTGGGGCTTACCTCAAGATGTCGCAAGCGCGACGACAGGCCTGTCTGAGGAGATGTCACCGGGCCGCATCAGTCAACTCAGTGATAATAATTCCGTTGCCTTCCGTGTCAGGTTCAAAGACAAAATACCCAAAAGATCTAAGCTTTACTGGCGAGGGCCGGTGCTCTGGCGCTTTAACGGTATAAGTTGGGATGCTCCCAAAACTCAACTTGGATTACGACTTGAAACCGTATATGAAAAACTTGGCCCTGCGACTGACTACACCTTGACGCTGGAAGCCCACCAGCAACGCTGGTTGTTTGCCCTGGATCTGCCTGCCACTTTACCAGCGAAAAGCCGTATGACTTCTGAATTACAAATACTTTCCTTGCACGTGATAGATAAGGTTACGCGCTATGACATGCGATCCCATACCAATTATCGTATTGAGCCGGATGCGCCCCAACATTTACATCGATATCTGTCATTACCAACAAACATTGCACCCCACTCACAACAACTGATAAACACATGGCTTCGTGGCTCCCCCGATAAAAACAAAATTATTCAAACCGCCTTGCAGCATTTTAGAGACCAGGAATTTTATTACTCACGCAACCCGCCTTTGTTGTTCGATGATCCGGTGGATGAGTTCCTGTTTCAAACCCGCAAAGGTTACTGTGAGCATTATGCCTCTGCCTTTACCGTCATGATGCGCCAGGCCGGCATTCCAGCGCGGGTGGTAACCGGCTATGTGGGGGGAGAAATGAATCCACTTTCCGATTATA
>JAHEIJ010000099.1 GCA_024639445.1 Gammaproteobacteria bacterium | reverse complement strand
GTCCTGGGGAAACTGCCCCTGATGCTGATCCCTTATTTGCTGTGCCGCCTTGTGCAGATTGCGCCCTCGGGCGTAGTAGCCCAGCCCGGTCCAGAGATGCAGGACTTCGTCCTGACTGGCATCCGCGAGGCTGTTAATGTCAGGAAAGCGATCCATGAAGCGCTCAAAGTAGGGCACCACGGTGTTCACCTGGGTTTGTTGCAGCATGATTTCGGAGACCCAGACCCGGTAGGGCGTCCGGCGCTGTTGCCAGGGAAGATCATGGCGGCCATGGCGATCAAACCAGGCTAATAGTACGTCGCTACTTAACACGGTCATCAGGTAAATTGGCCAGCCGCTCAAGATTTTCAATGACCTGGCGGGATTCCTCCAGCAGTTGATTCTTGAAGATGGCGGAGCCAATGAGGGGCGGGACCCAGAAATCGGGCACCAGATCCGAGCTGTAGGTGACCCGTGTACGGTCATTCAGGGCGCGAATACGCCACACATTTTTACTGTAGGTAAAATCACTCATCTCGGGTAACACAGTGACAATAATATAGCCGTTAGGCAACTCGCTGACATCCTGCACCTGGACCAGTTCCCGACAGAAAAAAATCACACAGCCGTTGGTAGTAACCCGGACGCGGTATTGGGGCGAGTTACTCTCAAGCAATTCACTCCGGGTAATACTCTGACTGAGACGATCCAGGTGGGCATAGTCGGTCAGCAGTTGCCGTACCCGATCAGTATCTGCATCGATCAGCATATCGATGCGCAACAGGTAATGTCCTTTATGAGTTCCAACATGGGAATCGAGTACTTCCCCGGCATGAACGGGTTGAATTAAGAAGGCAAATACAAGCAAGAAAGACCCGACCAAGAAATACAGGGGCTCTTTAATATTTAAACAGCTTTTTAAGCTCATCACCAAGTTCTTTCTCGATTTTCTTTCTGGCTTTGTCTTCCAGTTTTTTCTTTTGTTTTTCAAGTTCTTGCTTTGCCACTGCCTTGAGGACGGCATCATAGTCGGGTTTGATGCTGGGATTGCTGAAGGTACCTCGAAAGCGAATGGGTAAGGCAATTTTATCCATCTGTTCATAGGTGCGCCCACCCTGGCCGATTGCTTTCGATGTGAATTTGACCTGCAGGGTGTAGTCCAGTTCCTCGCTCACCAGGTAGGCCTTGCCGGCCCCGATGGCGCGGGCGTAGGGCATGGCGGCGCGAAGATCCTTGTTTTGCACCAGGCCGTTGGTGGCAGTAAGACTGCCTGTGATGCTCGCGAAATCGGTTTCTTGCGGGACCTTTTCCTTGGGAATGGGCTGGCCTTTGAGTCGGGCTTTCAGCTCTCGTTCTATTTGTGCAAGGTTAAAGCCCTTGACGGCGCCGTCCTTGAATTCGAAATTGGCAGTGCCGTTGAGGGTTTTGCGAAACGCGACCGGATCGAGCCCACGTGCAGTCAATTTGGCGTTCAAGTTGGCTTTGCCACGGATCTTGTCGTCACCCCAGAAGTCTTTCAGCAGCGGGCCTATATTGACGTTTTTGAGGGATTCATTAATTCCCAGGCGAGGCGTGTCGGTGGTGACATCCAGGCTGATGTTGCCCTGATAGCGGCCATCATACAGTTCGGCACTTATGGGGCTAAGCTGTATCACGCCTTTTTTAGCCTTGGTGGGCAGGAAAATATTGCTCGACTTAAGGTTGCTTATATTGAAGTGATCGATTTTCAATCGGCCCTGCAGGTCTAGCGCGCGTAACAACTCCATAGGCAATTGAGTACCTGCCGCGGCGGCGCTGCTGCCGCTTGGTGCCGGTTTGGCACTAGCCGATTTTGTCTCCGTCGGCGGGGGCAGGTAGCGGTCGGCATCAATTTTGTCGAGGGCCAGGCTGTATCGAATTGCCGGCTTGCCAAAGTCAGGTAGCGTGGCGTTGCCCGAGAGGGTGGAGTCATCCAGTTTCAGGTGCAGTTTGTTGAGCTTCAGTTGCTTGCTGGTGCCCTGAAAATGACTCAGTACCTCAACATGTTTGAGTACCTTGGCATCGGCCGTGGCTGGCAGGGTAATCCCGAGCTGTTTCAATAACTCACGCAGTGAAAAGGGTGGAATACTCAACTGGCCCTGGTATTTCGGCTGCGACAGAAATTGTTGTGCCTCAATATCAGCTTGTAGCGTGAGGTTATGACTGCTGAGCCGCAGGTTCTTTGATTGCAGCGCTTCTTTATTCAGGTCAATGGTAAGTGACGCCAGACTGGCATTGAGCCGGGCAGGTTGTTTCGGCAAGGCCGAGGTATTGAGTTGCGTCTCCAGCTTCAGCTTCTGCAGTGAATAGGTTTTCAGGTCCTGGCCGATGGTTACATCGACAGAGATATTAAGTTCACCGTTCGCTTTTGGATCGCGACTGCTGAACTTGAGGTCAGCCTTGAGGGGAAAAGCGCGATCGAAAGCCACGGCGCCCAGTGAGAGATTGACATCATTGAGACTGTAATACTGTTTTGCCTGGGCGTCCTGCCAGTCTATCTTGCTGTTGCTGAGGCTCAGGCCATCCACCGCCAGCGCGGCCAATGCGGTGCCGCCGGGTTCCGCAGGCGCTGGTTTTTCCTGGAGGGCGGGTTTTGCTGTTTGGGCGAGGTCGGGCTGGGGAACCAGATCATCCCAGTTGGTGCGGCCCTTGGCATCCCGTTGCAGCAGGAGGGTAAGTCCATCGAGGGTAACATGATCAATCTGCAGTTCCTTGCTCAAGAGCGGCAGAAGTTTGACGCGCACATCCACCGCGTTGATATGCGCCATCGGGCGATCCCCGAATCCCCGGGCGTTGCCGAACGACACTTCACCCAGTTGTACGCCCAGCCAGGGAAATACCGACAGGCTGATATCACCGGGAATGGCCAGCTCCCGGCCGGTTTCCTGCTTGACGCGGCTAATGATCTCATCCTTGTAATCATTGGGATCGATGATGAACGGCAGGCTAATGCCTACGATCAGTAACAACAGGATCAGTGCGGCAAAAAATTTCAGGCCAAGGCGCAGTGGTTTGTTCATGATTTGTTCAGCTGTGTAAGGTGATTCGGTGAGGCGTACCTATATATTAGTATAAGTCGGCCTAGAAAAGTTTCATAAATTGATTATCACTAAGTAAAAAGAGAGGAGCTTAGCCCCTCTCATGATTCTTCACTAATAGAAATGGGTTGTGAGCATATCATCGAAATTCGGCATTATAGGCACGGTAAATGTCCGCCATGCCATTCCCATCCGCAGTGTCAAAATTATTACTAGTGGTAAAACTTATATAGCGGCCATTTGCGCTGATAACAGCGTTGATACTTCCCTGCTTACCCTGCGTATTGTTGTTATCAATACTTAGGAGACTGATAGTTGTGCTGCTCCTTTCACGTACAAAAATATCGAGTACGGCACCATTTGTATCACTAGTCACTAGGTCAGTGGCTTCTGATTCAAAGGTAATATAGCGACCATCTAAGCTAATGGAAGGTCGTTCGCTATTGCCATTTGCGCCATCAGCATCTCCATCGGCAAGACTTAGGGTCTTTATAGTCGATGCATCAGTTGTTTCCCGTATAAAGATATCTATCTTACTGTTATTAATATTGCCATCAAGAGTCGGTTGGTCAGACTGGAATACAGTATAGATACTATCGGCGCTGATATCCGCATGGGTACTGCCAACAGAACCACCACTGACTTCATCCCCGTTGGCGTCAACGCTAAGTCGGGTCGTGGTGGTGCTGCCGACATCGTGCAGAAAAATATCCGGTTTGCCATTCGTGTCATTGGCAACAAGGTTGGTGGCGACGGAATCAAATACCACACGATTACCATTATCAGAAACTCGTGGCCGAGAGTTGGCACCGTCTGCTGGATCGTTTTCCTGGTCTAGACTCGCACTGACAAGGCTGACTGTTCCTGATGTCACGTTGATCAGGAAGATATCGGGTGTGATATCGGTATC
Source organism: Gammaproteobacteria bacterium (assembly GCA_024639445.1). GTDB lineage: Bacteria > Pseudomonadota > Gammaproteobacteria > UBA6429 > Thiohalophilaceae > JAHEIJ01. Next base: position 3,576 of record JAHEIJ010000099.1, on the reverse strand, counting down.
CTCAGCATGCAGGTCGCTAGAAGTGGATTCAAAAACGACATATTTCCCTGAGCCCGTGTCAGGTATACCGCTGATATCCGGCATGCTGCTGTTACCATTCCCTGCCTCTCCAGGCTTAGTGATACTTAAATCCAATAACATAATACTGTCATCACGCATGTCTTTGAGATAAATATGGAACTTCCCATGCGTTGGGATGCAAGATATTAAATTAGAGGCACGTGAACTGAAAACAACATATCGCCCGGAGTCGCTGACACGAGGTGTAGTACTATCGCCATCTGCAATATTATGGTTATAGTTACTAGCGCTAACGATTTCTATTCGTCCCGTGACCGTGTTTTTACGGTAGATTTGTGATATTCCACCAGTATTGATACCAGCAAAATTATCAGCAGAGGCAAATACCACATATTCACCCGTTGCGCTGGGGGCGGAGGTTGAGGCAGCATCGATACCTCTTGTACCAAAAATATTATTCTCATCGACAGAAACCGCTAACGGGCTTGGAGCAATAAAGAAACTCCAGTTATAGTCACGTGCGAGGGGATCGCCAGAGGTGTCTTTTACATCGGTGGTAACAGTGGCGACATATTCTCTGCCGACAACAAGATCATTATCTGGGGTAAAGACGGCAACATTGTCATGTACTTTTAGATATGCGCCCCAATAGAGAACACTACCATCCACCGGAATTTTTGTTACGTTGTCAATTATGAAGATGTTTTTCTCAGGATCATTTATTGTTTGCGGATCCATATCTTTATTGAATTGGGCCGTTACTACGGACGTAACTAAAGCGGTATCTGAACTTACAGATGGAAAGAAAGCGATAACCGAAGGTGCTGATGGTGGCGGCGGAGTGGCGTCACCACCACCACCACCACAACCAGAAAGAGTGACAAGAAGGGAAAATAGTACCAATGAGTTAATGATTTTGATTAAACACATTATTCTCACTCCTCTGTCATCACGTATTAGATAATCAGGTGATGCGGTGTTAGGTTAGAGTATTTTATAAGAGCTAAAGCACATCACCAGTTATCAGTCCATTTTTAGATAAGGGGCTCAAATTGAGCCCCTTTAGGTCATCACCGCTAATACTACCACCAGGGTTTTGGTAGAAGGACCGGACGTTTGTCCGGCCCTTTACCAACCAACATCCCTGTTGGTTACGGTGATGCTACTGCTACTGAGCTCCTTTACTCAGTGACTTCGTAATCGACACGGCCAACCCAGCTATCCAGGCCAAGGAAGTGGTCCGGCGGGTCACTGGCATCAGGTTCTTCGTGAGATTCCTGATTCCAGACGGTCCAGAGCATGCTGCCATCCGGTGACGCTATGATCTGGGCTTCCTTCTCCTGAATCACATCGCGGGCAGCCAGTTTCCGATTGGCTTCAGATTCCGGATCAGCATCATCCTGGAGAACAACATCCCAGGTAACACCTCTGTCAGTTGACCAGGTATAGAAGAGATCCAGTTCTTCCCCGCTGTTCATGTCATAGGTGCCGTACACCATGTAGATGGCATCTGGATTGCTCAGGTCAGACACAATGCCATCGGTTAGCTTCCCTTTCGGTGCAGCCTTGATGCGCGGATCCAGGGTTGAGATACATGGTCCACGAACCTTGGATATAACGACCGGGCCGTTGACCCATGCACCATCTGTGGTGGCATTGAAATGGAACTTGTTGGGTACACAGCCGTGATCACTTTCATCCCAGTTCGGGGTGTACTCAAACGAGGTGAAAACATCGATACCGCGTAACCAACCCCGTGGTGAGAAGGTATTGTCTTCCAGGACAGTTGTTGACTGATGTGTCATATACTCCGGTTCCCAGATGATATCGTCTGTGTAGTTCTCATCCGCATCCAGCACAACTTCATGGGAACTAACGTTAAGCGCATCCTCAAACAATGGCTCATTGTTATCGTCAAGATAGCTAAAGCCGCTGTTCAGACGAATGTACATGTCAGACGGGCCACCGCGGGTGTAAATGCCCTGCTTGTACATGAAGCCAAAGTTGTAAGGGGCACTTTCCGCATTAGCTTCACAGTTATCGACATGCGTCATGACGACCAGCCGACGAGCATTTTCGTAAATCCATTCACCTGTTTCAGTGACTGTAGACGTACCGTCATCATTTTCTGTAACAATCACTTCCGGCACCAGCTGATTGACGATGTAGCCAGCACTTATAACCGGAACACGGAAGGTCGGTACGTTGTCGTCATCTGCCAGGGGCAGATCCATCACCGGCTCTGTTGGGAGTACGAAGCTTTCGAAGTAAACGGATTTACCTTCGTCTTCAATCGTGTCTTCAGGATCGACATCGCCCTGATCAGGCACGCCCGGTTCCGTTTCAGCCAGACCCTTGGTTTCCTCGTAGCCCAACACAACCACCAGTTCTTCCGCATCCGTCTTCAGGATCCGCATGGCGGGGCGTGAGGCACCGGTATCGCCATCCAGCACGGAATAATACACTTCCTCTTCCTTGGTGCTGTAGCTGAGCATGTCGATGTATTCGGTGACACAGTCTGTACTATCTGCACCATCACAGATGTGGGCACAGTAAAGCTTGGTGTCATCATCACCGTTGCACTTTTCGTTATCGGTAATGCGTACCGGGTAATCGAAGTTAGTCAGGGCAACCGGTTTACCATCGACATTGATCTCAGGATCATCCTCAATCGTGACCACGGCACCAAAGTCTGCCGCATTGATCTTGGTAAACCAGATATCAGCACCGTGGTTGGTGGTCGCACCACTCCAGCCGACACCGGGGCCGGCACCTTTACCAGCACGCAAGCCTTCCGGATCTTCCTGCCAGGCCTTGGCAAAACCGGCTTCGGAAGCCGCTAACCAGATCTTGTTGGCATCGCGGGTACCCGTAGTGAGTTGTGCGGGTATGCGCCATTCGATGGTGTAGACAGGATCGCCAGTGTCATTGACGACAGGGTTTCCTTCATCATCAGTATCCTGCAGAAATTCCCCGCGCGCGGTCCAGACACAGCTAAAGGGTACTTCATACACGGCCTGACCATTGGGAGCGCAGTTGTAGTCTATGGCTTCGGGATCCTCGACTGAGGTATCACAGGCCAGGTCGTAGTCAATGGAACCCTGGTTACCGTTAACCTTGAAGTAGTCCTGGTAAACAACATCATCAGTATCATCCAGGCCAAACGGGTCGCCACTGGGACAGTATTTGTCCAGCCAGGCTACCAGCAAATAGTGGTGCTCTACTGCATCTGCATCCACGATTTTCTGTACTGCCATGGTGGATTTATGGGAATGTCCCGGATAAGCAATGGTTTCCCTGTTGCCATCATGATTGGTGTCCCAGGAAACATTAATGGATGACTTGATAGCCGAATCACTGATCTGAGTGTCCTTCCAGGTTTTACCGTTATCGAGTGATAGCGCGACAAAGATATCATCAATGTTATCGGGATCGCCGATATCGGCACTACCCTCACCCAGCGAGTAATCACCGATCACCTGGCCGGAATAACTGACCACCATCGGATGAACCTTGTCGTCCCTACTGTCCCAATAGTTGATACCAGTGTCATCG
>JAHEIJ010000348.1 GCA_024639445.1 Gammaproteobacteria bacterium | reverse complement strand
TCTACCTGGTGATCCCATCACGCCGTACATTGACTGAAGTTGCACGTAAACGCCTGGAAGCCATTGAGTCCATTGAATCACTCGGCACCGGCTTTACCCTCGCCACCCATGATCTCGAGATTCGTGGCGCCGGTGAACTCCTCGGTGAAGAGCAAAGTGGCCAAATCATGGAAATTGGTTACAGCATGTACACTGAACTGCTGGAACGGGCAGTCAAGAGTCTGCAGGAAGGCAAGGAACCGGAACTCGACAAGCCCCTGCATCATGCGACCGAGATCGATCTGCATGTGCCGGCATTGATTCCGGAAGACTACCTGCCGGATGTGCATGAACGCCTGATTATGTACAAGCGCATCGCCAGCGCCGCCGATAATCAGGAACTGCATGAACTACAGGTGGAAATGATTGACCGCTTCGGTCTGTTGCCAGAGGCACTCAAAACCCTGTTCCGTTTGACGCAGCTGAAACTCAAGGCTTCACCCCTGGGGATTGAAAAAATCGATATGGGGGCACAAGGCGGGCGCCTGAATTTCACCGACAAACCTGACATCGATCCGCTCAAGATTATTCAGTTAATCCAGAATCAACCCAAAACTTACAAGCTGGACGGCAACGACAAGTTACGGGTTAACCAGGACCTGCCAGACGCGGCTGCCCGCATCACGTTGCTGGATAATCTGCTGGATGAATTAAGTGAACAACAGGCGGCCTGAAACCACCCTGGCACGAACCTGGCTTATATAAAAACCAACGGCTGTTTAGTGATTGCCACACCGACCATATAGGCAAAAACCACCAGGGCACCCAGCCAGGCAATAAACTGACTACGGCGCTGTTTGGCCCACTTCATCACAACCATGCCGAGCAGGATATAAACAACCAGGGCAGTGAGCTTGGCGGTCAGCCAGGCATTGACGATGGGATACTGTTGAATCGTCAGCATCAGCACGATACCTAAAATAAACAGAATCGTATCATTGACATGGGGTAGCCACTTCATCCAGCGTGGGCGGTTGTGTTGACCATGGCGCAGCACCCAGACACCGCGTAGCAGGAATAGCAGCAAACTGATCAGTGCCGTGCTGATATGCAGGTAAATGAGCAATTGATAACTCATACTTCTTTGGCAATGGTCATGCCGGCTTTATCCACAAACGGCTGCCGGCTGGAGCTCAGGTAAAACGGGATTGTAGATAGGCAATGACATCGCTGGATTCGTACAACCACTCCACCGAACCATCATCATGGGTAATCTGTAAACAAGGCACCTGTTGCTTTCCGCCCTGGGTTTCGAGCTCTTCGCGGAAAGTCGGGTTATGCAGCGCATCACGGGTTTCTATGTTTAACCCCAGGCGACGAATGGCCCGGCGGGTTTTGACACAGAAGGGACAGGCCAGGTATTGGTAGAGTTTAAGTTTCGACGTTTGCGCATCAACCTGTTGCTGCGCCTCGGAGGAACGTACCATGGGTTTGGGGGCAAACAAGGCGTTCAGTAATAAAATCAATCGTCCCAATATCCAGCGTATAAACTTCACAGCGTCTCCTTCAATTTTCTAAAACAGGTTATCCGGTTAAGCTCAACCTTGCCCGGCTTATTCGCGTGCTTCCGGCGGTTCGGTCGCTTCGGTCAGCTCGGGAAACAGCACGGACTCGTAACCGAAATCACGTAAATCGGCAATCCGTTGGGGATACAATATGCCATCCAGGTGATCCACCTCATGCTGCACCACCCGGGCATGGAAGCCGGAGGCCTCGCGATCGATTGACCTGCCCTGCGGATCGAAGCCCTGATAACGGATCCGTACATACCGCGACACCAGGCCGCGCATGCCGGGCACACTCAGGCAGCCTTCCCAGCCTTCTTCCTGGCGTTCGTCCAGAACCGTGATTTGAGGATTGATCAGTACCGTCATGGGTACCGCTTCCACCTCGGGATAGCGTGGATTCGCCTCCACCCCGAATATCACCACCCGCAAACTCACGCCGATCTGGGGTGCCGCAAGACCCGCACCATTGAGCGCAGCCATGGTATCGAGCATATCCTGGATGAGCGCATCCAGTTCCTGCGTGCTAAAATGCTCCACGGGTCGGGCCACCTGGTTCAATAAGGGGTGCCCCATTTTCAACGTTTCTATGACGGCCATAACATTACTCCGGCAGGAATCGTAACATAATCAACACAATAAACATTACACGGAATGAAAACTTTGTTTAAAGCCATATTAACCTTTCTGCTATTCAGTTTTTCCCTGATTGTCAGCGCCGCGGAGGAA
>JAHEIJ010000347.1 GCA_024639445.1 Gammaproteobacteria bacterium | reverse complement strand
TAGAAGTTTGAGTATTTCCTGGGTTGCATTGTTGGTTGCGGCCGGGCACAATTTTTCGATGAGAAAAACTTTTCTACATGGCATCTTACTTATGGAGATGGGAATACTGACGACCAGACCGCGCTGGGAAAATGCATGCAAGGTAATGCTGACGTGTGCATTGCTGCTTCCCGGCACCGTCTGGTCAGAAGCAGATAGCAATCAGTCGCGCGATGCGGTCGGCGATATGAATGCACCTGCCGTACAGGCCGGTGACTTTCCCGGCGCGATCAAACTTCCGGGCGACGAGGGGATCTCTCTGGCGATTGGTGGCTTTATTAAAACCGCCGCCATTATTGACTCCGATGCCGAAGGAATGGGCTCCGATTTTTTACCGGCATATCTGGGCACGAGCAACGCGGACCGTAACGGCGCTTTTTCGCTCGACTCTACGTTAACACGGTTCCAGATTGATGGCCGGGCACCCGTGACCAAAGGCCAGGTTCGGGGATACATCGAATATGATTTGAACGCCGGAAACGACGGCTCGCTCGGTATCAAGATGCGCCATGCCTATGGAACCTGGAACAGCGATATGGGTACGTTGACCGTTGGTCATACCTGGTCATCCATGATGGATTTATTGATCCTCCCAGAGGGCCTGACCGAACCCACCGTCAGCGGTGTGATATTCCAGCGCCAGTCGATTATCAGCTGGTCTCAGCCACTGAATGACGGGGTTACCTATTACGCTGCGATTGAAGATCCCACCAGTAACGATGTATTCAGTGACCAACCGAGCGTTGTCCGTACATCCATCCCGGATATTGTGCTGGGGCTGAAATATCGGAATAAAGGTGCCGGAGGGATTATTTTTTAACCACTCTAAATATCTTTTGGCCTGCCTCTAGCTGACTGACCAAGCTTGATTCCATACTTCTCCTCCGAGTTCTGGGGACACCCTTCTCGGCATTGCCGATTCCAGATTAATAAGCTCTCAAGAGTTGTCGAACCCCACGTATCAAAAACAATAAGGACATCCATTAATTAAAAAAGTTATAACTATAAATTCAAAACAACCTGTCCATTTGTTTTAGATAGTTTTCATTAAAAAAGACACTGATTATTCAACAGAACCGCTTTTTAACTACAGAAGTATTAATGAATTAAATCCAGACAATAGAAAAATCTGAACTGGTTTATTTCGAGCTCATCTTGTTTTTCTTTTTGTAGTGATAGGCTTAACTACTTGAGAATAACTTTTCACATTGGCTAATGCCGTGTACCCAGCACTTGCCCATGTCTTCACAGGCCTTGCGTACATGATGGGCAGCACCAACCAGATTCTTGAAGGGTTGCTCAAAATTCTGTGTGAGATAAAGCCAGTGTCTGGCATCCATATCAAGGTGGTGTTATATAGTCGGAAGGTGATCAGGAATATAACCTCTTTTGGCTTCACGCATGATACGTCCACTCCAGTCGACTAATTCAAGGTAATCAGCAAGATTGAATGGTATGCCACCGGGCATGTTTTTTCTGGGGTTGCCTGCAAATCGAAATAACGTCCCGGCTTGTTGGTCTGTTTACAAGGCCTGCGGAAGTTACTGTGAAAATAGTGAAAATCTCTTGTTGGCACACACTACCCAATCGACCAAGTTACATGGATATCTGACTCAAAGTGACTGGTAAGAGTTTGGAAGCAATTTTCAGTCACTAAAATAAATTACCTGATACCACCAGTAATTAATAAAGGTTCAACACCTCTGTGGTAAGGAAACTGGTATAGGCTTACCTACTAAACACCTACACAGCGCGGTTTTAGTGGGGTTTAAGACTCGCTAGGCGGGCCTCATAATCGGCAGGTCGAAGGTTCGAGTCCTTCCAGGCCCACCATTTTCTCCCCTTCTCGGCATTGCCGATTCCAGATTGATAATTCCTCATGAGTTGTCGAATCCCACGTATCATGCGGGTTTCAGCCCTGCTTGATTAACTTGTATCAATTGAGTTATCTGGCCCTAGCTTAATAGCTTGAGCCATATTCCTTTTTCTCAATTACCACTGGAATCTGAGTCACACTGTTTATGGGGGCACCGCCCTCGTAACGAAAGTCGTGTAGGTTTATTTAAATAGTGGATATGCTCAACTTGAACCCCTGCTTCCAACCCATCTCGGACTTTCGGCATGATTTAACGGATGAGCAAAACGTACTGTAAGCGGACATAGAGAGGCTAGATAGCCTCTCGCCAGATCAGATCTCTGCTTGTGTCATGGTTATCGATGGTGACTCGCCGAACAGTTGCCGGTATTCTACGGAAAACCTGCCCAACTCATAAAAACCATAGTTCGTAGCGACTTGT
>JAHEIJ010000098.1 GCA_024639445.1 Gammaproteobacteria bacterium | reverse complement strand
TAAACTGTCCTGGTAGGCGCCAATGCCAATGACACGCTTTCGTCCCAGGTAGCGGCTAAATATTTCAACTCCCAGTTCCACCGGATTGCTGACGATAAGAATGATTTCATTCCCATGGCCATGTTCCGCGATGGATTTGGCATAGGATTCGAAAATGGGTTTATTAAATTTCCCTAGCGCAGACCGATCCAGCGCCTTGCCAGGCTCGGTAGGAACGGTTGCCCCTGCAGCAAAGATAATGATATCTGCCGCAATCTCTTCGGGGTGTAGTGCAATATCAATTTCAGGACTGGTCTCTGCATAGGCATCTAACAGATCCGCGCGCAAGCCAAACAAGCTTTGGGAACTCTTGCCACGCTCGTGGCCAACCAGCTGTAATCGCTGGGATGCGACAACAACCCGTTCAGCAATCAAGTGCACCGCAACTTGACGGCCTACATCACCACCGGCGCCTATAATTGATACATCCAAAGCACTATCCCTGCAATTATTTAACTTTGAAGATACAACAAAAACAAGGATATGGCACTAAGGAACATTTGCTTTTTGATGGCTGACTAAAATATCAGCGGCTATATCGACATTACAATAATCACGGAATACCCGTTTTTGAAAATGAGGGAGGCCCTCTAGAGTCCTTGATACAACACATATGGATGTTGTATCAATCTAAAGCAAAAAGGCAGGCCATTCAGATTGAACAGCCTGCCTTATAACGTCGTTACCGACGTTTTGCCATGCTACTGATTAGCTTTCATAAAGCATGAAATGCTCTTCTTCTGAAAGAGTGTCAATAGCGTCAACACCGACACAGCCTTTTTCCGCGGCGCTAACCGGGGCTGAGGCCAACAGGCCAGTCATAAACAGGGCTGCTAAAAAGGCAGATACGATTTTTTTAATAGAAGTCATAGCATTATCTCCGTTGTTGTTGATTGAAAATTAGCTTTCATAGCGATGGAAGTATTCTTCCGCTGAAAGATTCTCAACTGAGTCGGTACTGACACAGCCTTTTTCCGCGGCACTGACCGGGGCTGAGGCCAACAGGCTAGTCATGAACAGGGCAGCCAGAAAGGCAGATACGATTTTCTTAATAGAAATCATGGCAATTTCTCCTTGTTGTGGTTTGGATTTTAGCTTTCGTAACGATCGAAGATTTCTTCGCTGGAAAGTTGATCGATAGGATCGGTTTTCAGTACACCTTCTGCGCTGGCGGTGGTGATACCCAGGGCACCAGTCAGAAATAATGCGGCCAGAAAGGCAGATACAATTTTATTTACAGTCGTCATCGTCTTGATCTCCATGTTTGGTTTTTTGGGCCAGTTTTGTTGAATTAACCGGGCTTGTAACATTCGACCGCAAGAGCGTCGGAAGTTCATGATTTAATTAAAAAAAATTCGCTTTGCGCTACGTACGCCATTTGAAAATGGATTCAAAAAAGTTGAAAAAATTTCAAATCAGGGAAAAAATGAGTCAAAAGTATGAGGATTTCTACGGGGGCAGGGTGGAAGGGTTTTATATGTAAGTAGTCAGTCATGTAAAAGTTTTTGATTAATTAGCCGGAATTTCATTTGCATCCCGGGCAACACGGCTTAGAACCAGCGAAGAAATCGCTTCAATGATTTCCATCCGGCTTGGCATGATGTGCGAGCCTTCCGTCCAGATGATTTCGTAGGGCTCATTTGCCGCCTTATGCAGTGCCGTGATGCTGGAGGCGGGAAAGGAGGGATCCTGGCGTGCGTTAATGATGATGACCGGCCGGGGTGAGATGCGGCCAACCCATTGTTCCGGCCCGAGATGATGGCTTAATGTCATCCAGCCCAGCAGTTTGCCGGCGATATAGCTCAAGGGTGTGAAAGAAATATAGCGTTCGGTGCCTTTGCCCAATACTTTGTCCGGTTCACCTGCGCCATGGATGAGCCAGACGCGACGAAAACGCGGATCCAGTGCGCCGGGCACACTGACAAAAAACGCCCCCAGGCTGACGCCGGCCAGCTCAATCCGCTTGGGATCGATTTGCGGATGAGTGATGAGATAGTCCACCACCAGCATCAGTGCTGGTGCAGTGTCCCTGATGGCCTGCTGGATGTCATACAAGTCGGTAACCAACGCCATGCCCTTGGCTTTGGGATCCCCGGCAAAGGGATAGGAGATGGCCGCCAACGCCACGCCACGGGTATCGGTAATCATCTTGACGGCATCGCGACCGGTGCGGCGCCCGCCAAGCAATAACACCAGAGGACGCGGCGAGGTTGTTGCGAGTGGCAAGCGGGTGGTGAGTTCTACGCGAAGACCACTGGAGGAGACGAGGCTGAGTTCCGTGTAGATGGAATCCTGTTCATGCCATTGGGCAGTTTGTTGGACTTCGACTAGTTGTCCTTTGCGGTCGGCATAGTGCAGGGTGGGGTCCGGTATCACCGGTACCAGGGCGAAGGCCAGCAATAACAGGGTGAGGCCGACCAACCCGAAGAAGGCCCAGCGGATGACTCGCAGCCATCGTCTGGTGAGCCGTGCATGATGGCGGGTTTTGGCCATGTTCTCTCCGCTAGAGGTATATCTATAGTGTAATCCATACGGAGTAGGGAGAAAGCTAAAACAATAGATATAAAAAAACCGGGTTGGGAACCCGGTTTGTCATTAACGACAAAGGAAGTTACTCAAGGGAGGAGTAACAGTAGGGAGTCGGTGTTACTTGGGATGCAGGCGGACGATGCCGACCAGTCTCAGCACCCACTTTTCAAAAATTGGTTCCGATGTGCCGGCTTTCATCTTGCGAATGAAGTATTTCTCAAATGCAATCTTGGCCCAATGGACCCATTTACCTTTTTTGAACCAGGTGACATTGCGTGGCGGGATCTGCGGCAGGGCCACAAACGCCGCGCCTTTATCTCCCAGATCGGCAAGACAGAAGGCATTCCAGGTGGCTTTTTCGGTGGCGACGTAACCGGTAAGTTCATTTTTCAGGTTATGCACAATGGCTGTGACCATGGACTCGATCATGTATCCGGTCTTGGGCGCACCCGTGGGAACCGGGGTGACTTCAACCGGCGGAATTGCGATACACACCCCAGCGGCAAAAATATTTGCATACTTGGGACTGCGCTGGTGTTCGTCGACGATGACAAAGCCACGTGGATTACATAAGCCTTCCACACTGGCGACCGTATCCACACCCTTGAAGGCCGGCAGCATCATGGAATGTTTGAATTCCAGTTCATGTTGTTTGATAACTTCGCCGGCATCGTTGTGCTCATCGACGAACATTTTACCGGCTTCGACTTTGCTGACCTTGGCATTGGTGATCCATTTAATATGCCGATGGCGGAACTCGGATTCGAGCAGGCCTCTGGAATCCCCCACACCGCCCAGGCCCAGGTGACCCACATAGGGTTCGCTGGTCACAAAGGTCATGGGAACCCGATCTCGCATCCGTTTTTTCCGCAAAGCGGTGTCGAGGATAGCGGCATATTCATAGGCCGGGCCGAAACAACTGGCCCCCTGAACTGCACCGACAATCACGTGACCCGGGTCTTCGACCAGTTTAAGAAATTCTTCATGGGCTTTTACGGCATGTTCAACAGTACATACCGATTGGGTAAAACCATTCACGGGTCCGGTGCCCGGCACTTCTTCAAACGCCAGTTTGGGGCCGGTGGTGATGAGCAGGTAATCGTAATCGACAATGTCACCATTTTTCAGTATGAGTTGGTTTTTTTCCGGAGCAAGTTTTTCAACAAACTGTGCAATAAAATTGATGCCTTTCTTTCTTAAGTAAGGTTCAAGCTCGAACGTGATTTGTTCACGTGTGCGCCAACCTACAGCAATCCAGGGGTTGGATGGCACGAATTGAAAAAAATCATTAGCATTAACCAGGGTGACCTGGTGCTTTTTATCCAGGGCCGCGCGTAAATCATATGTGGCCGGTAAGCCACCGAGCCCGGCACCCAGTACTACAATGTGTGACATGGTGATACTTCCTCATCCAACGACTTTAGTTAATAACATAACTATTATTATCACCAGACAGGGCTTGTGTTCTGTCTATATGTAAGAACTATATGTAACACCAGTTATGATTAGCATCATTGATATAAGTCAAAAATAAGATTTAAAGCGTTATGGCCTACGTAGAACTACGTAGAAGAAATTACAAATAAAGCGTGCTTAGATAAAATTATGTGGTGCAATTAAACACATCAGTGTTTAATGAATTACATGTTAGTTTTTTGACACCGTAGGTTATACATTCAATATCTTGGGTGGTAACAGATCAGCCGGTGTATCCACATCCAGCAGAATGCCCGGATCATTCACATCCAGGTAGTGCAATTGTGCCTTGTGTTGTTTCAGTACTGAACGGGCACCGGCATCACCCTGCAAATTTATTAAGGTCTCACGATATTCACGACCGAACCCGACGGGGTGACCACGTAGATTTTGATAACGGGGTGCGACCAGCGGGTGTCCATTACGTAAGGCGGTCATGATCTTGTTGATGGTGGTTGGTTGTATCCAGGGCATGTCGGCCAGGCAAATGATCCAGCCGTGCGCATCATTTGTGGCAGTGACACCACTGGCCAGACTGTTACCCATGCCGGCTATGGCTGCAGGATTAATCGTGATTTGTACTGCTTCATCTTTCAGTGCCTTTGCCAACGCATCATGGTCTGGCGGTACGACCACCATTACCGTGTCAAGTGCGGTTAGCATTGTTCGCACAGCCTGGGTAATCAGTGGGAGTCCATTGGAGAGTGGTTGTAGCAGCTTATCGGTGTGACCAAAACGTTGGCTCTGACCCGCAGCGAGCAGAATGCCGCAGATCGTCGGCGGGACTTTTTGCTCATGGTTGTTACTTTGCATTGTTAACCAAGCCGAATAGGTAGCCTGCGTACCGGTGTGCCGGTGGCGGCAAACACCGCATTGGCCACGGCCGGGGCAATGGGCGGTGTGCCTGGTTCACCGACACCGCCAGGATCTTCTGTGCTGCTTATGATATGGACCTCGATCTCGGGACACTCTTCCAGACTCAGCAAGGGATAGTCATTAAAGTTGCTTTGTTGGGCGCGACCCTGGGCGATGTTGATCTCGCCATGGAGAACCGCGGTGAGGCCATAAATAATACCGCTTTCCATTTGCGCCTCAATCGTATCGGGATTCACGGTCATGCCACAGTCGATGGCGCAGACCACCCGATGCACCCGGACCCGACCGCGATCAATCGAGATCTCAGCCACCTGCGCAGCATAACTGCCGAACGATGAAGCCACTGCGATGCCGCGAGTATGTCCGGCGGGGGGTGGGCGATCCCAGCCGGCTTTGTTGGCAGCGAGTTCCAGTACGCCACGGTAACGAGGCTGTTCACGTAACAATTCGTGGCGTAATTTGTAGGGATCTTTTCCTGCTGCGGCGGCGATTTCATCCAGAAAGCATTCCGTTATATAAGTGTTTTGGGAACTTGCGACCGAGCGCCAGAAACCCACGGGGACGGCGGTGTTCACCTGCGCGTAACTGACCTGAACATTGGGAATGGAATAGGGCAAATGCAGGGCACCTTCGGTGGCGCTCCAGTCTGTGCCGGTGTCTTCCCGTCCCTTGGCATCCCGGTTGAATATGGAAGGTCCGGCAATGCGATGCCGCCAGGCACTGGGCATACCCTGATTATTGAGCGTAGCAGTGAGGCGGTTATAAGTGGCCGGGCGGTAGTAATCGTGTTGGATGTCGTCTTCCCGCGTCCACACTACCTTGACCGGTGCGTCCATTGCTTTAGAGGTTTCAATAGCATCGGTGACGAAGTCCTGTTCCGAACGCCGCCCGAACCCACCTCCCAGGAACGTGGTATGCACCCGGACTTTTTCGGTGGGCAGGCCGGTGAGTTGCATCGCGGTATTGTGGGTGCGGGTCTGTCCCTGGGTCGGCACCCAAACATCACACTCGCCGTTACGTACATGGGCGGTACAATTCATGGGTTCCATACAGGCATGGGCGAGATAGGGGACTTCATACACGGCTTCGATTGTTTTAGTTGCGTCTTTGATGGTCTGGTTAACGTTACCGTCGTCCCGACCGATAGTGCCTTTGTCGACCACGTCGGCAAAACGTTTCGAAATGGCGGCCGAATTGAGTTTCGCGTTGGGGCCATAGTCCCATTCAATCTTGAGTGCATCTCGCCCTTGCTTGGCAGCCCAGTAATGATCTGCAACCACGGCCACCCCGGTTTTTATAGCAAGCACCTCACGAACACCGTCCATGGCCTTGGCCTGGGTGGCATCGAACTGTTTTAATCTGCCGCCATAGACCGGGCAGCGGACTACCATCGCAGTGAGCAGGCCGGGCAGTTGGATATCGAAACCAAACTCCGCGCTGCCATCTACTTTTGCGGGGCCATCCAGGCGTGGTTGGGATTTGCCGAGGAGTTTGAACTCGTCCGGTTCCTTGAGAAACGCCGCGTCCGGCACTGGCAGGGTTGCGGCCAGGGTTGCCAGTTCACCGTAACTCAGGCGTTCGCCCGTGCCGCTATGGATAACGTAGCCATTATTGGTCTCGCAATCGTTTGCAGTTACGCCCCAGATCTGGGCCGCGGCACCCAGCAGTAACTCGCGCGCAATAGCGCCGACTTCACGCAACGGGTTCCAGTAACCGCGAATAGCGGTACTGCCGCCGGTTTGTTGGCGGCCGAAGATGGGATTGGCGAAGGCCGGATTAATCGGCGCGAATTCAGCCTGCACCTTGCTCCAGTCGGCATCCAGTTCTTCGGCAATCAGCATCGGCACGGAAGTCATCACGCCCTGACCCATTTCCGAGCTGGCGACACGGATGCGAATACTGTCGTCCGGTGCAATGGTGAGCCAGACTTTGGGATTAAAATCTGAAGTCGTTGGTGTTGGTGTTGGCGGGACCGTGTCAGTGGCGGTGGTTGCCGGTTTTTCTTCACAGCCGCCCAGTTGAATGCCGATTAACAGGCCGCCACCCACGGCACCCGTAACCTTGAGAAACTCCCTTCGGCTTAGTTTCCGGCGTGGCATCTTAGCCCTCCCGGGCCGCTAGTGCGGCAGCGCGTTTAATGGCCTTGCGGATACGGGGATAGGTGCCACAACGGCATAGCATCCCGGCCATGGCTGAGTCGATATCCGCCTCGGTGGGTTTTGGCGTCTGGCTTAACAAGGCGACCGCCGCCATGATCTGACCGGACTGGCAGTAGCCGCATTGCGGCACCTGTTCCTCCAGCCACGCTTGTTGCACCGGGTGACTGCGATCATTGGAGAGGCCTTCAATGGTCATAATAACTTTACCGCCAACGGCGGACACCGGGGTGACGCAACTGCGCACGGGTTTACCGTCGACCATTACGGTACAGGCGCCACAGGCTGAAATGCCACAACTGTATTTGGTACCCGTCAGACCCAACAAATCGCGTAAGGCCCATAACAGGGGCATGGCCGGATCGGCCTTGATCTCGTGTTCCTTACCGTTTACCTGCAGCTTGACCATCGCCGGCTCCTTTAGCGGTTAAAGATCGAAGGGGTGTGGCACATGGATAGCAAATTAAAACCGACGCGTCCAGACATATCGCAATGCACTCGACATG
>JAHEIJ010000346.1 GCA_024639445.1 Gammaproteobacteria bacterium | reverse complement strand
CACCAGGGTCACCACAAAAATAATGTTAAACAGCATATTGACCACCATGGCAATCACGCCCACCTTCACCGGGGTCTTGGTGTCCTGGCGGGCAAAGTAGCCCGGCGCCAGTACCTTCACCAGGGTAAAACCGAGCAAGCCGAAGGAGTACGCCCATAAGCTGACTTGCGCCATTTCCACATCCAGCTCAACAAAGTCACCATACATGAACAGCGTGGTCAGGATGGGACCGGCCAGCACCGCCAGGCCGACCGCCGCCGGTGCGCCGATGATTAACACCCAACGCAGTGCCCAGTCGATCATGTGGGAAAAGGCCCGCGGATCCGCCTGAGCATGTTTTTCCGACAAGTTAGGCAGGATCACGGTCGCCAATGCTATCCCAAACACACCGAGAGGTAACTCCACCATGCGATCCGACAAATACAGCCAGGTCACGCTACCGGAAACCAGGAAAGAGGCGATCAGGGTGTCAAACAGCAGATTAATCTGCATCACCGAGGATCCGAAAATGCCCGGCAACATCAATCTGGCGATACGTCTCACACCAGCATGATTCCAATTCCAACCTGGCCAACTTAATAGCCCCATATGCGCTAGAAATGGAAGTTGGAAAGCCAGTTGAACTATTCCGGCGATAAATACACCCCAGGCCATCGCGGTGATCGGAATATCCTGATGCGGTGCCAGCCAGAGAGCAGCGCCAATCATGCAAAGGTTGAGTAAAACAGGGGTAAATGCAGGCACTGCAAACCGTCCGTAGGCATTCAATACCCCACCAGCCAGGGCAGTCAGAGAAATAAACAGTATGTATGGGAAAGTCACCATCAGCATGGCTGCGGTGAGCCAGAACTTGTAATCCTTACCGATAAAACCTGGCGCAAATACCATCACTACCAGAGGGGCCGCAATTACCACAACTACGGTCAGGATGAATAAGATCCATGCCAGGGTCCCGACTGTGTAACGGGTAAGCTCGAGCACTTCCTCCATACTCCGGTTTATCTTGTACTCCGTCAGCACCGGCACAAAGGCCTGGGAAAACGCCCCCTCGGCAAACAGGCGGCGCAGGAAATTGGGGATCTTGAAGGCCACCAGAAAGGCATCCGTGGCCGCATCCGCGCCGAAGATACGGGTAAACACCATGTCCCGCAGCAGTCCCAAAATGCGCGACAGGAGGGTCATGGCACTGACCACGGCGGTGGATTTGAGCAGGCTCATCGGTTAATTCTCAAACGACTCGGACACATCAAGCTGAATGTTATAAGCACTTGTTTTTATTTGGGTTATCCCGGCATTGCCGCAAGCATAGCATGAGCCGGGAAGGTTCAACTAGGATGAGGTGACAGAAACGGCAAATCCCCTCCAAACCGTTGACAAACAGGGCCAAAACCCCGATGATACGCGGCTTTCTCAACACCAGTAGTCAGGAGACAGGTTTTGGCAAACACTGCACAATCCAGAAAACGCGCCCGTCAGGCGGAAAAACACCGTCAGGGTAATGCGAGCTACCGCTCCATGTTCCGTACTTTCATCAAGAAAGTAATTGCCGCTGTCGAAGCTGGTGATAAAAAAGAAGCACAAACCGCTTACAAAAGTGCCGTAGCGATGATCGACAAGACTGCCAACAAGGGCCTGATCCACAAGAACAAGGCTGCCCGCCAAAAGAGTCGTCTGAATGCCCGCGTCCGTGCCATGTAAGCACGCGCTAGTTGAACATAAAAAAGCCGGTCTTCCACTCAACATGGAGACCGGCTTTTTTCTTGCCTGAATCCAGGAATCCCTGGCCTCAGAACACCACCATATCGTCACGGTGAATCAACTCGGGCTCGGCAACGTAGCCCAGTATCTTCTCTATCTGCTCGCTGGACTGTCCCAGCAAACGCTTCACTTCGTCGGCGGAATAATTTACCAGGCCACGGGCAACTTCCCGACCCTGGCTATCCAGGCAGGCCACCACTTCACCCCGCCCAAACTGCCCTTCCACACCGGTCACACCGACGGCCAGCAGGCTTTTACCCGCGGTCTTCAGTACCTTCACCGCACCCTCATCCAACATCAATTTGCCACGCAACTGCAGGTGACCCGCCAACCATTGTTTATGGGCAGCCAGCGGTACCTGGTTCGCCGTCAGCAGGGTACCGATCTGCTCGGCTCCGCGAATGCGCAACAGGGCATCCGCTTCACGCCCGGAGACGATCACGGTGCAGGTACCGGACCGGGCTGCCAGGCGAGCGGCACGCAGCTTGGTGGCCATGCCACCGCGCCCAAGCTGCCCGCCGGCCTCGCCGGCCATGGCATCAAGCCTGGCATCGTCCGCGGCGGCCTCCTGGATCAACTCGGCATCCGCATACTGGCGCGGAT
>JAHEIJ010000345.1 GCA_024639445.1 Gammaproteobacteria bacterium | reverse complement strand
TCACCAATGCCGTGGCATCACTCGGATCCGCCGGCAAACTGGCCGGATCAAGATAGCCACCGGTGCGATCGTAATCCAGTTCTTCCAGGGTAATACCCTGGTTATGCACAATGGTGTGCGCCACCTTACGATAACTCGGGTGCACCGTCCGCGGCATCAGGATACGTTTTGATTTGGATTTACGATTGGCGCGCACCGCCATCAACACGGCTTCCGCCAGCGCCGAGGCACCGTCATACAAGGATGCATTGGAGATATCCATGCCGGTCAGGCTGGTCATCATGGTTTGATATTCGTACAACAACTGCAACGTACCCTGGCTGGCTTCCGCCTGGTAGGGCGTGTAGGCCGAATAGAATTCACCCCGGGTGGTAATTTCCCATACCGCTGCAGGAATATGATGCTCATAAGCTCCTGCGCCGGCAAAACACAGTGTGTTCTTGTCTTGCTCCGCCCGCTCATGCATCAGCCGGGCCGCGTCCATTTCATTAATACCGGGAGGAACCGACTTAAGTCCGCTGGCGCGCAACTCGGCCGGGATCTCATCAAACAAATCATCGATACTATCGACACCGATAGCCGTAAGCATTTCACGGACTTCATCTTCGGTATGGGGAATAAACGGCATGATTGCAATTTACCTTAATCGTTTTAAATTTAGTCTTTGGCAGGAACTCTGGGTGCAACAAACACAGGCCGTCAGATGACCGGACTGTGTTTGTCCTGAACTATGGATCAGGTGACTTAGTGATCTTCCTCGGCCACCATTTCAATATAAGCATCCGCATCCATTAAGCCGTCAATGGCGCCGGCATCGGCCGGTTTGAATTTAAATATCCAGCCATCACCATAAGGATCCTGGTTAATCACTTCCGGGGTTTCCGCCAGCGCTTCATTCCCCGCCACCACTTCACCCGCAACAGGCATATAGACATCAGAAGCCGCTTTCACAGACTCGATCACCGCACAGTCATCTCCATCGGTAAAATCACTTCCCTCGTCCGGGACTTCGACGAAAACCAGATCACCCAATAGTTCCTGGGCATGATCGGTAATCCCAACCGTCAGGGTGCCATCATCTTCCCGTTTCACCCATTCGTGGCTTTTGGTGTAACGCAGTTCCTGGGGGACATTACTCATGGTTCATTCCTCATTTAATACACATTATTGTTAATCATTTTTTTACAGGCTGAAAGTCGTTCGTTTACAAACAGCTTTTTCCATTTCGCGCAAAAGGCGGCTTGACCACATCAGCATCCAGTAATTTGTTGCGCACTTCCACCTTGCAGTGGCTGCCGATATTGGCGGTTACGCGGGCAAAGGCAATCGACTGCGCCAGGGTCGGCGCAAAACTGCCACTGGTAATCTCACCGGCCTCCAGGCCATCTACGAAAACTTTTTGATGATTACGCAGTACACCCTTGTCCTGCAATACCAGTCCGACCAGCTTGTGTTTTACACCTTCTTGCCGTTGCGACTCCAGTGCCTGACGGCCAATAAAATCACGTTCCTGGGGTTCCCAGGCCACCGTCCAGTTCAGGGCTGATTCCAGTGGTGTCACGCTCTCGTCCATATCGGAACCATACAGGTTCATGCCGGCCTCCAGCCGTAAGGTATCCCGCGCACCCAGACCACAGGGTTTAACACCAACCTCCAGTAATTGCGACCAGAAGGTACTCGCCTGTTCGGCCGGCAACATGATTTCGTAACCGTCCTCGCCCGTGTAACCGGTGCGGGCCACGACCTTATCACCTACCGGCCGCATGAAAAATACGCCCAGATCCTGCAACTCAGCTGCCAGATCACCCATTGCCTGGTGGACCTTGGCACGGGCATTGGGTCCCTGGATGGCAATCATCGCGAGATCATTGCGGACCGTCACTTCCACGTTAAAGTTTGCCACCTGTTTTTCAATCCAGGCAAGGTCATTTTCCGTGGTGGCGGCATTGATCACCATGCGATAAAAATCATGCCGCAAAAAATAGACAATCAAATCATCAATGACACCACCCTGCTCATTCAGCATGCAGGAATACAGGGCTTTACCCTCATCCTTGAGACGGGCCACATCATTGGCTAACAGGTAACGCAGGAAATCCCGAGTGCCGTCACCTTCAAGATCAACCACGGTCATGTGGGAAACATCAAACATGCCGGCATCATTTCGAACCTGATGATGTTCCTCGATCTGGGAACCGTAATTGATCGGCATGTCCCAACCGCCGAAGTCTACAATCTTGGCATTTTGTGCCACATGCATGTCATAGAGGGGGGTATGCTTGCCCATTTACTTACCTTTGATATTATTTACAATTGTGATGTTGCATTAGCCACATGTCTGTACTAGTCATGCGCATGATAGGACG
>JAHEIJ010000097.1 GCA_024639445.1 Gammaproteobacteria bacterium | reverse complement strand
TGGGACCATTAAGCGATCCGCGCTTGCAGTCACGTTTTGATGAAGTAATAAAACGCCTGGGTGATTTACCGGATGGTTATATTACGGAGATCAACCTGGCTGCCGAAGACTGGATCAATACCCTGGGTACTAGCATGCAGCAGGGCATGATGTTGTTTATCGATTACGGTTATGCGCAACACGAGTTTTATCACCCCCAACGGACGCAAGGTACCTTGATGTGCCATTACCGACATCGTGCCCATGATGATCCGTTGATCCTGGTTGGACTGCAGGATATTACCGCACATATTGATTTCACTGCCATGGCGAACAGCGCACTTGCAGCAGACATGAATGTTGCAGGGTATACCACCCAGGCACATTTTCTATTGGGGAGTGGCTTGACAGAATTGGTGGCGAAGATTGAGGGAGATGCGGCTCAGCAACTGGAGTTAGCCAACCAGGTTAAACGCCTGACTTTGCCACAGGAGATGGGCGAACTGTTTAAGGTCATGGCGCTAACGAAAAATATCCGTATCGACCTGCCAGGATTTATGTTGCGTGATTTGCGTAACAGCTTGTGAGAGAGTTTGCGCACTTGTTATGGTAAAATTTTTTCTGAATTTTATGCTGACCAGAAACATATTGACTTTAGATGCGCTAAGCTTCGTAATACTTACACTTGTAGTTTAAGTACATAATAAATTTCCCCCATGAGCTTGATTCATATTATTGTGCTCGCCCTGGTGCAGGGCCTGACGGAATTTTTACCCATCTCCAGCTCAGCGCATCTGATCATGGTGCCGGTGTTGAGTGACTGGCCCGATCAGGGCCTGGCGTTTGATGTGGCTGTACACGTTGGCACTTTGAGTGCGGTGGTGTGGTACTTTCGGCATGAAATCTTTTATATGACACGTGATTGGTTCGACTCCTGTCGGCAACGACAACAGGTGGGGGAGAGCCGTCTCGCATGGGCCGTGATCTGGGGTACTGTCCCTGTGGTAGTAGCCGGTTTGCTGCTGCACGATCTGGTCGATACCGTTTTGCGCGATCCTCTGGTGATTGCCTGGGCGACTATCGGATTTGGACTGTTACTCTGGGCTGCTGATCTGCTGGGGCAGAGACAACGTGATGAACATCACCTGACCTGGCGAGATGTGGTTGTCATTGGTACGGCACAGGCCATGGCATTGATCCCCGGCACGTCACGCTCAGGAATCACCATGACCGCCGGTTTGTTTATGGGGTTGACGCGTGAGGCGGCGGCGCGATTTTCTTTTTTGCTTTCCATACCCACCATCCTGATGGCAGGAGCCTATAAGGGTATGCAACTGGTTAAGGCGACGACGACGGTTGACTGGTCAGCCATGATTATCGGTGTGGCCCTGTCCGCCCTGACCGCCTACCTGTGTATTCATCTGTTTCTGAAATTGCTGGAGCGAATTGGTATGCTCCCATTTGTGCTGTACCGCCTGTTGCTTGGAGGGGTGCTGCTATACTTTTTCATATGATCGGGAACTACCCCCATGCCCGTTATTTCGACCATTAACAGCGAACTACACTTGTTGGAGCATTGCTGCCTAGGCACCGTGCAAGTGCAGGATATTATCAATGCCTTTGATGCCGCCATTGAAATGCCGGGTTTCGAGCGCAGCATGTCGGTCCTTTGGGATTTACGTGATGCCAAGATTGATGCCAAGCCGGATGAAATGCAGGCCCTGGTGACACATGTCGGCTTAAAGCGGGAATACCGTGGTACCGGTTATCGCCTCGCAGTGGTAGCGGGCGACGCGATGTTGATCATGCTTGCCGATATTTTTAAGGCTTTGTCCAGTCCACTCTCTTTTCAAGTCAGGATTTTCCGTGACATTGATGAGGCACGAAGTTGGATAAGTACAACCAACTGACTGTCTCGTCATCGTTTCCTGTAATACTCTAGTGAAAGATCGCCCGCACCAAGATCAAGTCTATGCCGCACCCAAATCGATGATTGTCGATTTTGCATTTGATGAGACAGTGGCAAAAGTTTTTCCGGATATGATTCGCCGTTCGGTGCCGGGATATGAAACCATTATTGCGCTAACCGGCCTGTTGGCCGAGCAATATGCACAGCCGGATAGCCTGTGTTATGACCTGGGATGTTCACTCGGTGCGGCAACGCTTGCCATGCGGCGTCAAATTCATCAATCGGGTTGTCGCATCATAGCGGTTGATAATGCTGAAGCCATGACGAGCCGTTGCCAGCAGCATATTCAAGAGGCTGGTGAAGGGACTGCAGTGGACGTTATTTGTGCTGATATCCAGGATGTAATCATCGAGAATGCATCCGTTGTCGTCATTAATTTTACCTTGCAATTTATTGAGCCCACAGCCCGACTGGCATTACTTGAAAAGATTTATACGGGTCTGCGTCCAGGAGGTGCGTTGTTGGTGTCGGAGAAGATCGCATTCTCGAGTGAAGCCGAACAACAACGCATGGATGCGCTCCACATTGCTTTCAAGAAAGCCAACGGTTATAGCGACCTGGAAATCAGCCAGAAGCGCAGTGCGCTGGAAAATATATTGATTCCGGATACACTCGAACAGCATCACGAAAGACTGCATGCCGCTGGCTTCAGTAGTATCGATAACTGGTTTCGTTGTATTAATTTTGTTTCTTTACTGGCCATCAGGTAATGGATATCGCTGAACTGCTGGTTGAGATGCAGCAGGGCCCATTGCAGTCCTGGACCGAGCAATTGCCGATCCAGATCGCCAAAGGCATGAATATCAAACGCTATGGCGATTTGCCTCGATGGCAAGCGGCCCTGGCTGCCCTGCCGCAAGTTAGTCCATCCTCGATCGATCTGAATACCGGATGTTTACGTATTGGTGTTGCAGATGATGTAGATAGCAACATGCAACACCAGATCGAAACTACCCTGCGACAGTTACATCCCTGGCGTAAAGGTCCCTATGATGTTTTTGGTATTCATATCGATACCGAATGGCGTTCCGACTGGAAATGGGATCGCCTCAAGGATCAGATTCAGCCTCTGGACGGACGACATGTTCTTGATGTGGGCTGTGGCAATGGATATCACTGCTGGCGTATGTATGCCTCCGGGGCGAAACAGGTCATCGGGATTGATCCCACGCCGTTGTTTATCATGCAGTTCCAGGCAATGAAACACTTTATCGGCCAGGCACCGGTCTATGCCCTGCCGTTGGGGATCGATGATGTGCCGCCGCAACTGGAAGCCTTTGACACGGTGTTTTCCATGGGCGTGTTATATCACCGGCGCTCGCCAGTAGATCATATCCTGCAATTACGGGATTGCCTCAAGCCGGGAGGGGAACTGGTGCTGGAAACCCTGGTAATTGAAGGCGATGAAAATGCCGTGTTGTTACCGGATGATCGCTATGCCCGCATGGGCAATGTTTGGTTCATCCCTTCCGTGGCCATGTTGGAAAAGTGGTTACGACGCTGCAAACTGGAAAATATCAAGTTGGTGGATGTCACCACGACGACGCTCGATGAACAACGCAGTACCGACTGGATGACGTTTCAGTCGTTACAAGATTTCCTCGATCCTGCTGATGCCTCAAAAAGTATCGAAGGTTACCCGGCGCCACGGCGCGCTGTGCTGACGGCGAGCAAGCCGTGATGTGTACTTATTCCCATTCCAGTTCTTCAAAAACACGCTGTGCATTACGACCCTTGAGGTTCTCGTAATTCAGCAGGAAGCTAAAGTTGGACTGCTCCAGTTTGCCAATATCCTCGATGCCACGACCCGCTTCCATAAAATTAGCAACCGCCTGGCGTACGAACACCAGGTAGTCATGGGTATGTGCTTTGGCTTCCTGCAAGTCAGTAACATGTCCATGGCCGGGAACAACAACCTCGGGTTTCAGGGCCGCCATGGCTTCAAATGCAGTCACCCAGCTCTTGCTATTGGATGCCGGAGAGATACTTAACATCCGTTGCACATAAACAATGTCACCACTAAAAACAATGCGTTGTTGCGGGAGCCAGACAAAACTATCACCCGGCGTGTGAGCCTGACCGGCGTGGTGTACTTCGAATTTCGTCTTTCCCAGGGTGAAGTTCAGGCTGCCATCAAAGGTTTCATCGGCGTATACCGCTTCGGTTTTCGCCAGGCCGGCATCGCCCACCAGGTTACCCAGCATAATGAACTGGTCCTGGGTGCGTGCTTGTTGATCCTCCACGGCCTTTTTACTCGCAATGATTCGAGCACCTTGTTTTTTAAAATAGTCATTGCCCAGCCAGCGATGGTCCTGGCCACCGGTGTTAATGACGATTTTGACGGGCTGGTTGGTAACGCTCTTGACAAGAGCATGGATTTCAGCCGCACCTTTATAGGTGCCGCCGGAATCAATCAGGACTACACCATCAGGAGTTATCACGAAGCCAAACGTGGCATTGTTAGCATAATTTTCGGGTGAGCGATTACCGAGCGGACCGACAATGGCATATACGTTATTTTCAACTTGCTTGAGTTGCAATGCTGTCGCTGCATTGGCTGGAGTCAATTGGCACGCAAACACAATAATTAGAAGAAAGAAGCTGTTTATATTTTTGAATTCGGGCATTTTTCTTCCTGTATCGAGTAACCAAACAGTATTAACAACCAGTCTCAGTCGCATGATTTTTTGATTCATGGCGATTCAGCCAGAAACTGATAGCCGGGCAGACAACCCATGGTATCACGTAGTAGATGCTTAAATACCAGAAACCGGACAGGAAAGACCAGCCATGATCCAGGTAGAGAGCACAGTAAAAGTAGTCATATAAAAACAACGGAATGCTGATATAGAAGGCCAGCCAAAGTGAGATTCGCATTCTGTGTCTTTGTGGAGTGTTTTTTAATATCCAATATATAAGGATTGACAAAGGAATAAGCAGCAATATATCGAATAGCAACATGAAGTGGAACGAGTATTGCTGATAGTACCCCGGCAAACCAATTAACCAAAACAACATCCAGGCAAGGGTCATAATACCCAGTATCCGAAAATGCTTACGGAGTTTCATCTTTCTACCGAGGCGATATACGACAGTGTCATCCTGACGAACTTTTTACTGGAGGACTACTTGTTTATCCGGGGCTGAATTTGCAGTTGTAAATACCAACAATATCACTGTTGGACTCCATCAAACACATTTCTTTATTTCTGCGAATTGATTATTTGATATCCAGATTCGTGCGTCATCCATATTAGAGAACGATTTACTTTGAAATCCCGTCTTGACCCAGCAGTCTGAAATGTAATGGTATAAGTTGTCTACTCCTCGCAGGGTTTGTGAGGAACCAATAATGGCAACATGTTGATTCGAATTGGAAATGGCTTCTTCCATGTCCTGTAATACAAGTTTTTCTATATCCTCGGTTTTCATTTCCAGGATATCAACATTAGTGAAGTCCCAGATCTGATATCGAAGCCTCTTGTCTGGATCGGTCTTGTATATATGTTCATTAATCCCGGTCAATTCGCTTCCTGTAATTACACCAGATAATGTAACGACAACGCCAGCACCCTGATTCTCAATGTTAACTTCGTGTGACACAGGAATAATCTCGATAATGACCGTAAATTAAGCCGAATATTTGTTCTTCGGTCTGTAATTGTATACTGCGCAATATAACTATAGGTGCAATTAATACAAAAAGTAAGTCGTTATTCGTGACATCAGATGTTCATTATACCAGCAAGTGTATAGATACTTTGTTATAGGAAAAATCTACTATATACCGGATATAGGGGAATGATGGTTTGCATCGTGGCATCCTCAGATGACGAATATCTGGTGCTTACCAGGAAGTACAAATAAAACTGTTGATATAATTGTCTGAATAACTGTCCAGGATATATCAGCATATTGTTAAATAAGAAACTTCAGCGTGGTTATTCCCATTTCTTCTTCGGGGTTAATGGACGTTCTAAAATAGCAGCAGCATCGTGGATTAATTCGGATTGCATTTCAGTCGCAGGGCCGCCTGCCTCGGAAATTCGTTTAATAAGTTCAATGGCGGAAACCGCCTGCTCTTTTGTAAAATTTTCTAAACTGGGGTTTAACACTTTATCAAGCTGATCCCGGACTTCATCGCCTTTCCCAAGAAGATGGCTGCTGGAAATCAACAGACCAGCGGCATCCCTTTTCGATAATTGGAATTCGTTTTCAAAGATTGAAAGAATCTCTCGTTTTTCTTCTGAACTCATGTCGCCATCGGCTTTTGCGGTAGCGGTAATAAGTAAAGCCGTGACTTCCATGGGGCCATCAAGGATGAAAATCGGATTGGCCTCATATTGCTTTCTCCATTTTCTTCGTCGTTGCCAAAGGAAAGGGTTCAGGCCGCCAAGATCGATTCCCATCTCCGCCAAGCGGTGCAGCAGCCATAATATTGTTACGATGGATCCGAGTAGACCTATAATAACATGCATAATGATATCCCCGTTGTCCTGTACATCATCTTGTTTGTAAGCATGTGTAACGAACTAATTAGTCAACAATCATCATTTAGATTATTGTCGGTTAAACCAGTTCGCGGTGTCACGTACCGACTTTTGATCAAACTTGAAACGAAGTTTTATGTACGGACCTTCGGCTGTATGGCCGGCCAGTGTGAAGTCATCATCTTCATACCCCGCCCAGTTATAACCGGCACTCAACCAGATATTAGTGGCGGGATTAAATCCGACGGATAAGCCGTAAGAGTAGTCATATTGATCGCTGTTCCAGCTATGCAGGGTGCTGGCACGCGCACCGAAATCCCATCGTTTATCGATATCCTGGCGCATTTCGAATCCGATTGAATCGGTATATCCGGAGTAACTCGCAGCATCGATTGTGTCACGGGTATATTTGGCGCCATAGTATGTGCTGATCTGGGTGTTCTTGCGGCGATAGTTAACCAGCAGGTTATTCACGAATTTCCAGTTATCAAAATTACTGACGCCGCCGGTTTCGGTTTCAACGCCGAAGTCAGTTCGATTCAGGAAGGTCCAGCGACGGCTGAAGGGGCGATGCACCAGTCCGAGTCGTAGATCAGCCTGGGTACCTTTGATACCGGTCGTGGTTTGCGTTTCAAACGCCTGCAATCGGGCAGACAGCCCCAGGCCCTTGCGCGGTTCACCGACTGCGCCGGAGTAGATTCCCCACTTGTCTTCCGTATCGGCATCCCGGTGTTCAATTCGGGAAGTCCATGACCAGGTTTCACCTTGATAGTTTGCCCCCAGAGACATTGCAGTGAAATCTTCCGGGCCTCCCGAAGCCGGTGGTACGGTAGTACTGAATGGGAGGTTGCCTGGATCTTTAATGGTTGTGCTGCTATCCATGCTTGCATCCATGCTCCAGGCGTCGGAGATTTGCCAGGATTGCTTCAGACCGGCGACTGCAAACAGGCGCGGGCCGTATTCACTGCTGCGTTGTTCCAGTGAAGTGTTCAAGGTCGCACCGCCCCAGGGCTGGGCATTCATGCCGATCCGGGTGCCACGCGTATCCTCGTTATCACCATAGGTGAATTCTTGCTCGATAAACAGGGCAGTGGACGCATTGAGGCGGTAGTCCGCACCCAGAATTGTCCGCGTCGGGTAATTCGGGTTGGCATTATCGGACAGGGACTGATTGTGATCGATACGCAGGTTCAGGCTATTATC
>JAHEIJ010000096.1 GCA_024639445.1 Gammaproteobacteria bacterium | reverse complement strand
AAACAGGTTGGCCCACTCCCGCGCCAGGAAGGTAGGTACATGGACACCATTGGTGACATATGACATCGGGTTGTCTTCGGCCGGGATCTGGGGCCAGACATAACCTTCCATATGTGAAGCGACCCCGCCATGAATTCGACTGACGCCATTATGAAAACGCGAGCCGTGCAGTGCCAGCGTAGTCATGTTGAAGTCACTGTGATTATCAGGGGTTCCACCAAACCGCAGGAAGTCTTCAATGTTGAGCCCTAATTGTTTGCTGTAATCACTGAAATATTCGGTCATTAACTTGGCGCTGAATATATCGTGGCCGGCGGCTACGGGTGTATGGGTTGTAAATACAGTCCCGGCCGCCACGAGTTCCAGGGCACTGGCAAAATCCATACCTTCTTCAATCAGTTCACGGCAACGTTCGAGGATCAGGAATGCCGCATGTCCTTCATTAATATGGTAGACGGTAGGTTTAAGCCCCAGGGCCCGAACCGCACGCATGCCACCAATGCCGAGCACAATTTCCTGCTGGATACGGGTTGTTTTATCTCCACCATAGAGTTGAAAGGTGATCGCTCGATCCGCGTCGTTGTTTTCCTGCAGGTCACTGTCGAGAAGGTAAAGATGAATATTACCGGCAGAAGCCTCCCAGACTTTCAGGGCCACACGCCGGCCGGGCAAGTCTACACTGACATGGAGTTCCTGACCGTCGACATCCAGAGCGGATTTGACAGGTAGTGCGCCAAAATCGGTCGTGGTGTAATGGGCATGTTGCTGACCGTTGCCATCGATGGTCTGGTTAAAGTAACCCTGGCGGTAGAGTAGACCAATTGCCGCGAAGGGCAATCCCATATCACTGGCGGCTTTACAATGATCCCCGGCCAGAATCCCAAGCCCACCGGAATAAATCGGGAAACTTTCATGCAGGCCGTATTCGGCACAGAAATAGGCAATCAGATCATGGCCTGGTTCAAAATGTTTACAGATTTGTGGACTACTGGTTTTCTCGAGATAGCTCTCATACACTGAGAGGATGCGGGAATATTCCTGAATATACAGGTTGTCTTCCGCTGCCTTGTTCAGAGTACTCTGGGAGACACGTCGCAGGAAAACCTTGGGATTATGGCCGCACTCATGCCAGAGGTTGCGATCCATGCTGTAAAACAGTCCCCGTACACTACGGTCCCAACTGTAGTACAAGTCATTGGCCAGGGTTTCCAGTCCCTGCAACCGTGCCGGGATTTGCGGGCGGACTTCAAGTTTGAATCTTGTTTCACTCATATCGTTAATCAACCTGTTCGTTGTTGTCTTTTCGGTGTCGTCATTTCAGGTAATCACCGTGGGAGCATCCCGGCCGGTGAATTGTTTAATTCCGGCAATCTCATCCGCCATTTTAATTAATTGGGCGAGTGTAGCCTGTGTATCCAGATCATGCAGACTGGCCTCCGGCTCGAAGCGTTCAATATACACCCGTAAGGTCGCTCCCTGTGTGCCGGTGCCGGAGAGGCGGTAGACAATGCGGGCGCCATTGGTGAAAAGAATTCGAATACCTTGCTGTTCACTCACGCTCTTATCCACAGGATCGGTATATTGGAAATCATCCGCCAGTTGCACTTCATACTCACCAAAGGACTGGCCTGCCAGTTCGGTGATTTTAGCGCGCAGATTTTTCATTAGCGAGTCAGCTGAATCCTGTTCTACGGCTTCATAATCATGTCGGGTGTAATAATTGCGTCCGTACAGACACCAGTGTTCCCTCACAATGTCTTCCACGGACTGCTGTCGCATGGCAATGAGGTTGAGCCAGAACAGTACCGCCCACAGGCCGTCTTTTTCGCGCACGTGATCCGAGCCGGTACCAAAACTTTCTTCACCACATAAGTTAATTTTGCGGTTATCCAACAGGTTGCCAAAAAATTTCCAGCCCGTCGGAGTTTCATAACAGTCCACACCGAGACGCTCGGCAACTCGATCTACTGCCATGCTGGTTGGCATTGAGCGGGCCACTCCCGCCAGTCCTTGCGGATAGCCAGGCAGGCGATGCACGTTAGCGGCGAGTATGGCCAGACTGTCACTGGGCGTAACAAAGAAACGTCGGCCCAGCACCATATTGCGATCACCGTCGCCATCGGAAGCGGCTCCAAAATTGGGTGCATGCGGGCCGCTCTGATTCAGGCGTTCAACCAGTTCCGTGGCATGTGCCAGGTTCGGGTCAGGATGACCCCCGCCAAAATCTTCCAGGGGTTCGCCATTGATTACCGTACCAGCGGCGGCACCCAGCTGGTTTTCCAGGATTTCCTTGGCATACGGCCCCGTGATGGCATGCATCGCATCAAACACCATCTGGAACAGCCCTGAATCGAACAGTGCTTTGATGCGACCAAAGTCAAACAGGTGGGTCATGAGCTCGGCATAGTCCTTGACCGGGTCTATCACCTCGACGGTCATGTTGCCCAGTGATTGCTCACCAAGCTGGTCGAGCTCGAGGTCGTCGGCTTGCAGGACCCGATAGTGACTCAGTTCACAGGTACGGGCATAAATGGCTTCGGTGAGTTTCTCTGGAGCCGGGCCGCCGTTGCTGATGTTGTACTTGATACCGAAATCCCCGTCGGGTCCCCCCGGGTTGTGACTGGCGGAGAGGATGATGCCGCCAAAGGCCTCATGGTGACGAATGACGGCGGAGACGGCCGGGGTGGAAAGAAGGCCACCAGCTCCCACCAGGACCTTTCCAAAGCCATTGGCGGCCGCCATCTTAAGGATTGTCTGGATGGCGGTGCGGTTGTAGTACCGCCCATCGCCACCCAATACCAGGGTCCGTCCGGTTTTCTCCTCCAGACAGTCAAATATGGACTGCACGAAATTTTCCAGATAATGGGGTTGCTGGAACACGGTGACCTGCTTGCGTAAACCGGACGTGCCAGGGCGCTGGTCATCAAACGGTTTGGTGTTTATTTCCTTGATATTCATTGGATTAGACATCTATGGCTTTATTCACTGCCTACTGGGGGCACGATTATAACTGAATGCTACGAGATGACGGGCCATATTGTTTGTTAATTCTGAATCCAGCAGGATCCATGCCAGAAGACAGGCTTATAAGACATTGATTAATATAAGAAAAATATATAAATGGCAAACCACAATCAGGCTGGCCGCATCCATTTAGTGCACACGGTCTATGGGAGGGATCAATTTGGCTTCTAGGCAGACGGACTCAACAGGAATTGCCATCTGATAGAGGTTCGATAAACCGGCTCAAACTCCATTAACTTTTCTAGATATATTTATTTACCTGTCAGAAAAAAACCATCGTATCACTGTCAACCATTCTTCATCCCCGCGCGTTAGAGAGTATGAACACCACAAAAAGGAGAATAATGATGCTAAAAACAATACTACTGACAGGCCTTGCGGCCCTGCTGTCAATGCCAGCGGTTATGGCGGCGGATGATATTAAAATCGAGGAGCGATTTGATCGCAAAGGGGATCGGATTGATTCCCGCCTGGATCAACGGGGTGATGTCATTGATCAGCGGTTAGATTTACGCGCCGAGAAGGCCAGTGACAATGGAAAGGAGCGGTTAGCAAACCGATTGGATCAAAAAGGGGACCGGATTGATTCCCGCCTGGACCGCAAGGGTGACCGTGTGGATACCCGGCTGGATCGGGTTGGGGCACGCAAGGAATACCGTGTCGAACGCCGCCTCCAGTACCGGGAACAGCATGTTATCAATCAACGAGATGATCGCTTTGCTAACTATATGGATCGTAAGGGAGATCGTATCGACAGGCGATTAGACCGAAAGGGCGATCGGATTGACAACCGTTTCGACCGCAGGGCTGAAAGGGCCAGTTACAACGGTTACGAGCGCTATGCCAATCGCCTTGATCAAAAAGGTGATCGCATAGATAGACGCATGGATCGCAAGGGTGACCGGATCGATCAGCGTTGGAACAGCTATGGCAACCGGAGTGAGCGGAACAAGCTGAGCGGGATGAGTAACGACACGCAGCGCAAGTCAAGTGGTGGTGGGTACCGAGGCCGTCGTTAATGTTCGCCCCTATTCTGCTAAAGTGGTTAAACTGGCGGGTGTTAATCAGCCAGTTTAACCATGCAACAAAAAGGGCGGCAGTCTGGATACAAGGCAGGCACTTGACGCGTTTCTCGCGCAAGTCGAAAAACGCGCATACCGAATGGCGTATATCGCCACCGGTCATCAGGAAGAGGCACTGGATATTGTCCAGGATGCCATGCTGACCCTGGTTAAGCGTTATGCGGAGCGGGACCCGGCAGAGTGGGGACCGTTATTTACCCGTATTGTGCAAAATCGAATCCGCGACTGGTACCGGCGGGAGAAAGTGCGGAACAAATGGCGGGTCTGGTTTGGTAAGGAAGATGATGACAGGCAGGATATCGAGAACCTGCCTGATGGCGGAAATAACGATCCGCTCAAGCAAATAGCAAACGCTGGTATGACCGAGGAGTTGGAACATGGATTACGAGCTTTACCATTAAGGCAGCAACAGGTTTTTTTATTACGTGTCTGGGATGGGCTGGATGTCGCAGAAACGGCAAAGGCACTGGGTATTAGCGCTGGCAGTGTCAAGACCCACTATTCCCGGGCAGTGCACCGGTTAAGAGAAGTACTTGGAGATTATCATCATGAATGACGAACAGTCATTTTTCGATAATATCAGGCAGACGCTGGATAACAGCTCCGACCAGTTGGATGCCGATATAACTCGGCAGCTTCATCTGGCACGTTATCGGGCGTTGGAGAATTACGAAGAGAAACACAGTTATTGGAAGCCCGCCGGTGGATTCGCTCTGGCAACCATGTTGCTCGCGGCAATCGGAGTCTGGCAGTTTGGCGGTCATGAGCGTGGCAATGGCATGGCACAAACCATGGATGATCTGGAATTGATTGCTTCTTCAGACAGTTTGCAATTATACGAAGATCTGGAATTTTACCAATGGCTGGACGTAATTGAAGACAATGCGGGTTAAGTGGTTAAGCCTGCTACTGGCATTCATGCCATTTACTGTCAACGCCAGTCAGAATGATGCGTTACCAGATAGTGAGTTTCTGGAATTTCTCGGTAATTATTCCAGCGAGGACCAGACATGGCTGGACTTGGCCATGGATGAAGAACAGCAACAGTTAAACAAAAGCAATGGCAGTACCGTATCGGTCGGGGATAGCAAGCATGAGTAAAGTACGATTAATTCTTTTTGTAATTCTGGCAGCCATGGTGGTTTTACCGGCGTGGAGTCAGACCAGCACCGACTGGCAAAGCCTGGGTGAAGAGGAGCGCCGTACCCTGGAACGGTTTGAAGGTAATTGGGAGCAGATTCCGAGCGAGCGGCGTGAACGGCTGTTACGTGGTGCCCAACGCTGGCAACAAATGAGTCCGGAGCAACGTCAGCAGGCCCAACAACGCATGCAACGTTTGAAGCAGATGACACCGGAACAACGTCAGCGTATTCGCCAGCGGCATGAACAATTTCGTCAAATGCCTCCTGAACAGCAACAGCGTTTGCGTGAACGGCGGCAATGGTATAAGTCACTTCCTGCCGAGAAACAGCGTGCTTTAAGGGACCGTTGGCAAAGCATGTCACCCGAAGACCGTCAGGCATTCCGGAATATGGATCCGGAACAGCGTCGGGCCATGCGTGAAAGAATCCGTAATATGTCCCCGGAACAACGACAGGCTGCTAGGGAACGTTGGCAAGGCATGTCATCTGAAGAACGGCAACAGGTACGGGAAATGAGTCCGGAACAGCGACGGGACCATTTTCGACAGAGCCCGAATCGCCAACAGCCACGACAACCCATGAGCCCGCCCCGAAGTTCTCCCCGACGTTGAATTAAGTTACCCACAACGCGTACACTGCCTCTGACTCATTAGAGGCAGTGTCTATGCGTCATATCTTTAATCGACAAGTTTTTTCCTGGGCCCTGTATGACTGGGCCAACTCGGCTTTTGCCACTGCCGTACTGGCGGGCTTCTTCCCGGTATTTTTCAAGGAATTCTGGAGTGCGGATCTCACTGCGACGGAAAGTACCTTCCAGCTTGGGCTGGCCAACTCACTGGCCAGTACGCTAATTGTTATCCTGGCGCCGGTACTGGGCGCGATCGCAGATGTGGGCGGCGTACGCAAACGATTGCTACTGTTATTTGCCTTGTTGGGGATATGTATGACGGCTGGTCTGTATTTCGTGGCACAGGGCCATGCCTGGTTGGCCTTAGCATTGTTTACCCTGGCGTCTATTGGTTTTTCCGGCAGTATTGTTTTTTATGATTCGCTCATCGTATCAGTCTCTAAAGAAGAAAATTACGATGTGGTGTCTGCCTATGGTTATGCGCTGGGTTATCTCGGTGGCGGACTGTTGTTTGCCGCTACCGTGGCAATGACCTTATGGCCGGAGCTATTCGGACTGGCAAATGCTGCTATGGCAGTACAGGTTTCCTTCTTGTGTGTTGCTGTCTGGTGGCTGGTATTTACTGTTCCCCTCTTGATGTTTGTTCCGGAGCAGCGAAAAAGCGGGCGATTAAATACCCTTGCAGTAATAAAAGGTGGCGTTAAGCAGCTATTTTCAAGTTTTCAAAAAGTGCGGCGCTTACGTTATGTTTTTTTATTTTTACTCGCCTACTGGCTGTATATCGATGGAGTCGATACCATTGTGCGAATGGCGGTTGACTATGGCATGGCACTGGGTTTCTCTGCAAATGATCTGATAAGCGCCTTGCTTATTACCCAGTTTATAGGGTTCCCATCGGCGATTGTGTTTGGATTTGTGGGGCAACGTATAGGCGCGAAAACCGCTATTTTAATTGGCATTAGTATTTATTTCGCGGTCACAATCTGGGCCTATCGGATGGATTCGATTGAAGAGTTCTATGTATTGGCAGTGGTGATTGGCTTGGTGCAGGGTGGAGTGCAGGCCTTGAGTCGTTCGCTCTATGCGCGACTGATTCCGCTGAACAAGTCGGCTGAGTTTTTTGGTTTTTACAATATGTTGGGCAAGTTTGCAGCCATCCTGGGACCGCTGATGGTCGGGATCGTCGGAATGCTCACTGATAATTCACGCCTGGCAATCTTGTCGATAAGTATCTTGTTTGTTTCAGGCGGTGTCTTGTTATATTTTGTTAATGTCGAGGCCGGCCAAAAAATGGCCTCCGAACTAAAAGATTAATGTGAATCAATTGCAATATGTTTAAGGAATAATGGTGAATAAAAATCAAACTCCTAGTATATGGCAGGTGGCAAAAAGTGTTTTGGCTGCCATGCTAGGTGTGCAGAAAAGTGAGAATTACCATCGCGATTTTCAATACGGTAAACCCAGTCAATATATTATTCTTGGACTCATCTTCGTCACGCTATTCATTCTCATCCTGATCGGTATCGTGAATCTGGTGCTATCACTGGCGGGTGTATGATTACATCCTGTGTGGCATATATAAATTCATGCATTCATTGATCTAAATGGGGTTCGATTCGCCAGTTTTGGTGTTATCTCGGCAGGAATGTCATGTAATTTAAGGTCATCATAACTTCATTTGAGTTGTTTTCCAGCTGTTCAGAAGCGGCACGGGGGATTCTACAAAGTATTCGCTCCTGGGCTAATTTTATGGTTGCGTCCTATTTGCGGGGTAAAGTTCCACGTTAGGTTGTAAAAGTATGAACCGGATCTCAAATTTAGCACT
>JAHEIJ010000095.1 GCA_024639445.1 Gammaproteobacteria bacterium | reverse complement strand
ATCTCGAGATCATGGGTGGCGAGGGTAAAGCCGGTGCCGAGTGATTCAATGGACTCAATGGCTTCCAGGCGTTTACGTGCAACTTCAGTCAATGTACGGCGTGATGGGATCACCAGGTAGGCATAGGCCCGATGATGGGAACGACCCACCCGACCCCGCAGTTGATACAGCTGGGCCAGGCCGAAACGATCTGCCCGGTTCATAATAATGGTATTGGCGGTGGGGATATCGATGCCAGTCTCAATGATCGTGGTACATACCAGAATATTGAAACGTTGATGATAAAAATCTGACATCACCTGTTCCAGTTCGCGCTCGCGCATCTGGCCATGGGCATAATGCACCGTGGCCTCCGGTACCAGTTCGGCAATTTTCCCCGCTTGCTTCTGGATGGTTTCCACTTCGTTATGCAGAAAATAGACCTGCCCGCCGCGTTTGATTTCACGCAAGCAGGCCTCACGCACCAGGGCGGGCTTCCATTCCGTCACGAAGGTTTTAATCGCGAGACGCCGCGCAGGTGGCGTCGCGATTATTGATAGATCGCGCATGCCGGATATGGCCATGTTCAACGTGCGGGGGATGGGCGTAGCCGTCAGTGTGAGCACATCCACTTCGGCGCGCAGGGATTTAAACTTTTCTTTTTGCCGCACTCCGAAACGATGTTCTTCATCAATGACCACCAAACCCAGGTTTTTATACTTTACATCGTCCTGCAGCAGCTTGTGCGTGCCAATGATGATGTCCACTTTGCCGTTTTTCAGATCGTTCATTACCTGTTGTTGTTCCTTGCGGGAACTGAAGCGTGACAGGGATTCGATATGCACCGGCCAGTTGGCAAAGCGATCGCGAAAATTCTCCAGGTGTTGCTGGGTTAACAGAGTCGTCGGCGCCAACAGGGCAACCTGCTTACCGGCCTGCACGGCAATGAAGGCGGCACGCATGGCAACTTCGGTTTTGCCGAAGCCGACATCACCGCAGACCAGTTGATCCATGGGTTTATCATTGCGCATGCTGGCCAATACATTATCAATCGCGGTTTGTTGATCCGGTGTTTCTTCAAATGGGAACTCGGCACTGAAAGCGCGATATTGCATTTCATCCAGTGGATACTGATAACCCGTACGGGCCTCACGCTTGGCGTAGATGGCCAACAGTTCCGCCGCAACATCCCTGACGCGTTCGGTGGCTTTGCGACGGGCGCGCTCCCATTGACCACTGCCCAGTTTATGCAAGGGCGCATTGTCAGGCGCGGCACCGGTATAACGACTGATCAGGTGTAAGGAATTGACCGGTACATAAAGCTTGTCACCCCCGGCGTATTCCAGGGTTAAAAATTCGGTATCCGTTGCGCCGACATGCAGGGTTTGTAGACCGAGATAACGGCCTACGCCGTAGTCTTCATGCACGACCGGGGCACTGAGGGAGAGTTCCGCCAGGTTGCGAATAATACTGTCCGTGTCACGCTGGGCTCGCTTGCGTCGTCGGCGTTGCAATACCTGCATCCCAAACAACTGCGGTTCGGCGATGACCGCCAGCGGCGGATCCGTTAATAGCAGGCCCTGTTCCAGGGGGGCAACGGTAATCGCGAGCTTGATGTCACTGTCGAGAAACCCCGCCCAGTTTTCGACCGGTGTCGGGCGAATATCATGGCCGCGCAACAACTCCAGCAGGTATTCGCGCCGGCCGGTGGTTTCCGCGGCAAACAAAACCCGGCCTTTGAAACTCGCCAGAAAGTTTTCCAACGCAGCAGTGGGTTGGTTGGCGCGTACATCCAGGTTGAGGTTGGGTGGGGCGGCCGTGGCGAAATTGATCCCCTGCGCGGTTTCGAGTTCGAAATGTTGATAATTGATCCGGGGTCTGGATTTTAGCCCCGCAAAGGTATTCGGCACCGGCAGGAAGACCTCAAGCGGTGGCAAAATGGGACGCTGCTGATCATGTCGCAGCTGTTCATAACGTTCGCCGATTTCGCGCCAGAACTGCTCCGCTTCGGCTTCAACCGTATCGGTGGTCAGGATGAGACTGTTATCGGGCAGGTAATCAAACAGCGTGGCGGTTTGTGCATGAAACAGGGCCAGGTAATATTCAATCCCGGCCGGTGCCATGGCATTGCTTACATCCCGATATAGGTTGGAGCGTTGTGGATCACCTTCAAAGCGGGCGCGGAAGGCCTGGCGGAAGCGTGACACACTCGCCTTGTCGAGCGGAAATTCGCGCGCTGGTAACAGCCGGACCTGTTCTACGGATTCGATCGAGCGCTGGGTTTCGGGATCAAAGGTACGAATGCTTTCTATCTCGTCGTCAAACAATTCAATGCGAAACGGCAGACGGCTACCCATGGGGTAGATATCCAGCAAGCTGCCCCGCACCGCGAATTCACCGTGCTCCATCACCGAAGAAACACAACTGTAGCCGCTGGTTGTCAGGCGTTCCCGCATGGCATCCAGTTCGAGTTGCTGGTCGCTATCCAGCATCAGGCTGTGTGCGTCCAGATAATCACGCGGCGCGATGCGATGCATCAGGGTCTGGATGGGGAGTAGCAGAATGCCCTGTTGCAGGGTGGGTAAACGGGCCAGACAGGCCAGCCGCTCTGAAATGATGTCCTGGTGCGGTGAAAAGGCATCGTAGGGCAGGGTTTCCCAATCGGGGAAATGCAGCACAGGGTGCGACGCCGTCGCGGCAAAGAATCGTAAACCATACTCCAGTTGTTGTGCTTCGCTGGTCGTGCCGGTGACTACAAGTAATGGGCCCGCATGCTGTTGTGCGGCACGGCTGATGGCCAGTGCAGCGCTGGCGCCATATAAATGGCCCCAGTGGTGGATGTCACCGCGTTTTTGCGGCAAGGCCGGGCGAAGCGGGCTGATACGGGTGTCCGTCATGGGAAAGCAATCAACAAAGGCGACTAACGGCTACAAAAGGGCGCTTATTCTAGCCTGTTCATGAACAAGATGAAATCCGTGACGCGACAGATGGGTTAGCGGATTTCTTCGATACTGTAGTGGCGGGGTACTATCGTCGGCCGAATGACGGCATAGCCCTGCTGTTGCCAGTGGACCAGTTCGGTGAAGGCGGAGGGGACCACTTCGATAAACTCCTGAAAGTCCTGCACGCTGTAATCGAAATCCTCGGCGGCGAGGCCGCAGACCTTGAACTCCACACCCAGTGACGCATAGTAGCGCATGCGATCGACAGCATTCTTGTACTTGGGATAATTTTTTTTCGCTACCGTAACAATTTCAGCACCGTGAATAACCACCTTGATGTCCATCATTTCAGGAGCAAAGCCATAGGGCTCTTCCATCAACGGATTGACCAGGGAGCGTATCCAGAAAAGGGCAGCATGTATCTTTTGTGGATCATCCAGGTAAAAGTCATACACCACCTTCGGTTCTTCATAGGGAGGAGTGACATAACGCGGGCCTTCCTCCGTCGTGCCGAGGGTGGTGTAGCACAGCATCAGGATTAACAGAACATAGCGCATGTTAAAAACCTCGCAGGTTGGTTCGAGGTGAATCGCTATTTGAAAAAAGTATAGTTGTTATGATTACTGATGTATGTAATCAAGCAAACAATGCAGGGTTATAAAAAAGCCGGACTATGTCCGGCTTTTTTGAGGAGGCGGTAAGGTAATGTGTGGTTTAGAACTTCAGGTAGGCACCCAGAAACGGTCCTTCGAAGTCCAGCTTACCAAAGTAACCATCGATGTCATCGAGTTTATAGCTTTGACTGCGATAACCCCCTTCGACACCAAAATAATAATCCGTGGTGTAGGAAACCTTGGCAATGAGATCGGTCAAATTGCTGCCGCTGATAGAGACGTAGTTGCCTTCGATTCCAAGATATAAACCGGGTACTGGCGATACCCCAACCGCGCCATACAGCATGGGGATGGTCGCATCCAGGCTGTCACTGGTTGATACACCAGTACTGGCCACGTTATAAGAGATGTCAAGAAATTTGAGATTGAGGCCCAGGTCAAGACTGACCACATTATCCAATACTTCCCAGTAAGCGAGGACATCGGTCTGGTCAAGCGAACCTTCGCTGGTGACAGTACCACTAAAGGTTTCACCATTTAAGGTAAAACTGGCGATGCCACTGCCAGAGTAGTCCAGATTGGAGGCCATGATGCGGACGTTGGGAACAATCGGCACGAAATGTTCAAAAGTGATAAACAGATAACCCTGATCTTCTTCTTTCCAGAACAGGTCATCTTTTACATTAATATCCGTCGGGTCGCCGGTACTGGCGTTGCGGAAATAACCGCTGGGGTCTGCCTGCCAGATGCCACCACCGATGGCAACGGAGAGAGTATCAGCCATGCTGAGGGTCGGGAAAGATAGGATTGCTGCACAAGTCAGGGTATATAGCGTTTTCATAAAATAGGTCCCGATGTTTAATTGTGTTTTAAGTATATTTTCAGTTTATCGGCCAAATCGCTTGCGTATTTAGCATGATATGCGAACTCACTCACAGTTTGACAAGATTATTGCCTCAAAGTCAATGAGTTACCTTTTTGGCTGAATTCGAGATGTTTCAGAAAACTCATTCCCAACAAGACATCCTCGTGATCCACATTGGGGTTGATTGAGGCGGGAAGATTATAAAGCATGATATTACCCAGGCTGACTGAATCGAGCCGAGTGGCATAATTTATAGCTGGCCCATTGGCGGTTTGATAGGTCACCCGACGTCCTCGTTCAAGGCCAAGACGTTTGGCGACATTTTCCGGGATGGAAATATCACTGGCGCCGGTATCGAGCATAAACACCACCGGTTGCTGATTTATCATGCCGGTAGCGACATAATGGCCGTACTTGTTGCGTTGCAGCACGATTTCCTGCTGACCGCCGCGCTGCGTACTGGCAATTTGCTGATTCGGATTATGCTGTTTATCTAGAACATCATTAAAGAACAGGGTGAGCAAACCCAATAGCAGTAGCCACATGGCGCCGACCATATATTTACCCCAGCGACGTTGCTGCTCTGCCGGATCTGTCATGACTCATTTCCTGTGTCGTCTAGATCCCTATAGGGATCTCCTTTTTGATCCCGGTAACGCAGGTTCAATTCCCCATAGGCATCAATGCGTCGATCTCGCAGGTAAGGCCAGATGCGCCTGACCATTTCGCTGCGTTGCAGATCAATATCGGCCATCAACACGACATCTTTATCAGCCGGTGCCAAGGCATGGATTTCGCCTTGCGGGCCCGTGACAAAACTGGAACCCCAGAAGTGGATCTCACTATCGCTATCCGGCGCTGTTTCGACCCCAACCCGGTTACAACTCAAAACCGGTATACCATTCGCCACCGCATGGGCACGCTGAATGGTTTGCCAGGCTTCACGCTGCCGTAGTTGTTCGGCGTCATTATCTTGTGCGTCCCAGCCGATTGCCGTGGGGTAGAGCAGGAGGTCGGCACCCGCCAGGGCCATGAGTCGGGCGGCTTCCGGGAACCATTGATCCCAGCAAATCAGTACCCCCAGCTTACCGACCGAAGTAGGTATAGGCTGGAAACCAAGATCGCCCGGGGTGAAATAGAATTTTTCGTAATAGCCCGGATCATCGGGAATGTGCATTTTTCGATAGCGGCCGGCGAGGCTGCCGTCCCGTTCCAGTACAACTGCAGTGTTGTGATACAGGCCGGCGGCGCGCTTTTCAAATAAGGAGGCGACGATCACCACTTGCAGTTCTTTGGCGAGTTCGCCCAGTAGGTTTGTTGTCGGTCCGGGAACCGGTTCGGCCAGATCAAAGTGGTGGGTATTTTCGGTCTGACAGAAGTACAGTGAGCTATGCAATTCCTGCAACAGGATGAGTTGTGCCCCTTGTTTTGCCGCCTGGCGAATACCGCTGATGCTGTGTTGTAGATTGTCATCACGTGAAGAACTGCACGCGTGTTGAACCAGAGCAACAGGGAGTATACGTTGTGTCATGGAGTGATACCCGGTGTTCGGCAAACCATTATTGGCATTTGAAATCGGTTAGCATTATATAATCCATGGCAGGCATTCAGTATACTGTCCACCACAAATAACGAGTTGAATAAAAGGGGGATAAGCATGCGGCGTTTGGCATTCATAGGACTGGTTGTTCTGCTGTCCGCCTGTGCGGAAATGAGTACCAGAAATACCCAGCTTGATCTCACGCTGATCCAGTATGAAAAAGCCCTGCGCTGGTCGGGTATCGAGCAGGTCAATCAATACCGCAAAGAGCCAGTTCATTTTACCTCGCGACAACTGGCGATGTTCAAGAAAATCAAGGTGACGGGCTATGATGTTATCCAGACATCCTACCGTGATGACAAGTTCAAGCAACTGCAGGTCATCCAGGTAGTTGAAATCCGCTATGTCAACGAAGATACCCAGGTCGAGCGGAAATTCAGCGAGCAACAAATCTGGGAATGGGACAAAGAGGCCAAGCGCTGGTGGCTGGTTTCCCCGTTCCCCAGGATCTCACTGCGTTAAGTCTGGTTCAATAACCCTTCAGGCAGTTGCATGGTCAGGCAATGCAGGCTGCCGAACTGCTCAATGACCGCGCGACAGTTTATGCCCATAACCTCCCGTTCTGGAAAACAGGCCGTTAACCGATCTAGCGCCAGCGCATCCACCGCATCACCATATTGGGGCACCAGCACCGCATCATTAATAATGAGGAAATTGGCATAACTGGCCGGCAGGCGTTCACCTTGCTTGTTGTATATCGCCCGGGGGATCGGCAGGGCTACCAGGTGATAAGCCTGTCCGTCAGGCCGCCGCATGGCGGCCAACTCGTGCTGCATCGCGGATAATTCTACAAAATGTTCATCGCTCGGATCGGTGCAGGCGCTATGGGCGATGGTTTGAAGATCGCAGAAGCGCGCCAGCATATCGATATGACTATCGGTGTCATCCCCCGCCAACCTGCCGTGTTCCAGCCAGAGAACGTGTTCAATACCGAGTATCTCTTTAAGCTGCTGTTCGATTTCGGTGATTGAGTGCTGCGGATTGCGATCAGGATGCCCCAGGCAGGCGCGGGTGGTGAGCAAGGTGCCTTCGCCATCCGAGTCGATACTGCCGCCTTCCAGTACCAGCTCGAGTGTCTCCAGTGGGGTGGCGCCAAAGAGCCCGGCCGCATGCAGTCCCGCGGTGATGCGGTTATCGAGATCATGAGGATACTTGCCACCCCAGCCATTGAACTGGAAATCCAACAAATACGGTTGGCCGTTTTCGAGGATGGTGATCGGACCGTGGTCACGTGCCCAGCTGTCATTACTGGCCTGCCGGGCGAATTGGATTCTGGATGGCGCTATGCTGGCTGCATTTAATCGCTGTTGAACATGCTGTTGGTGATCGAAGTCATTGCAGACCACCAGCAACAATTCACGGGAACAAATCGCCTGCGCCAGTTCCAGGTAGACTTGTTCTACTGCCTCGAGGTTGGCGGCCCAGTCACTCTGTGCATGGGGCCAGGTGAGTATGACACCGGATTGCGGTGCCCATTCAGCGGGCAGGATCCGGGACGGCATGGATTTTGTCATTCACGCCGGCAATCAGGCTAATTCCGTTGGGTTATCACGGAGCCTCGTCGGGAATGATGGTTTCCCCTTCCTGATCAATGACCGGAATGGGAGCTTCCATCTCGGCAGCCGGCATGGGCTCTTCAGAATCAGTGATGATCTCAACGCCCTCGAACGGTGACGGTATTTCGGCTGGTGGCATGTCCTCAGGTGAAGCCATGGGTTCTTCCAACGACATG
>JAHEIJ010000344.1 GCA_024639445.1 Gammaproteobacteria bacterium | reverse complement strand
GGCAGCGCCTTTGCAGTCAAGGTTGCAAAACACTGTGGATTTACAAGTTGCCACTGGGGATTTATCGAGGGCTGTACGATTAATCAT
Source organism: Gammaproteobacteria bacterium (assembly GCA_024639445.1). Lineage (GTDB taxonomy): Bacteria > Pseudomonadota > Gammaproteobacteria > UBA6429 > Thiohalophilaceae > JAHEIJ01. Next base: position 2,317 of record JAHEIJ010000344.1, on the reverse strand, counting down.
ACAGGTGATAATCCTTACTATATCAAGCGAATGAATGATGAGTACATATTTTCACTTCCAGGCTCAGGAAGAAAACCTCTAATTACCTTGCTTCTTGACAAGGCTGGTAGGATCATAAGTAACAGATTGAACGCCTGACTGATGGAGATTCTAAAATAAACCCTGCAGGTGCGGTACCTCTATATAGCTCGATTAGACAGACTTCTTGTAGGGCATTTAATGAAAGATCATGTTCATATGTGCCTGAGTGTGCCACCGAAGTATGCGGTATCGAATGTGGTTGGTTATATAAAAGGAAAAAGTTCGATAGCGATAGCCCGTCGATTTAAACCGGAGGTAGCGAAAATTCAGTGGCGAGCATTTTGGGCCAGAGGGTATTACGTTTCAACAGTTGGACTTGATGAGGAGATAGTAAGGGAGTATATCCGTCATCAGGAGATCAATGACGAGAAGCGAGATCAAGTGAGCCTGGGTGTATAGTGCGCCCTGTGCGCAATGAAAAGCCCTATGAGGGCGTCAACTGATAAACCTCCGGCTATGCCGGAGGTCATTTAATTTATTTTTGGTAGTGACTAAATTACGTCATCGTATATATTTTCAAATTCCCTTGCTACTCGTCTAATATCATATTTGAAACTATCGTTCCTGGCCTGCTCACCAAGGTTCGTACAATATTCGTCATCACCTAGCAACGCAATTAAGCCATCTGCTATTGCTTTGCTATCCCCCACGGGAACCACAAGTCCATTTTCTCCTGATCGAATCATTTCACCTGGCCCACCGCAATCAGTAGTAACAATTGGAATCCCACTTGCCATCGCTTCCATCAAACTTAACGATGCGCTCTCGACATAAGAACAAATTGTGAAGATATCAAGCATTTGTAATACGGCAGGCATATCAGCCTGTTGACCAATCAACAAAACCTGCTTTTGTATTCCTTCGGTCAAAATCTCTGCTACTAACTTTTCGCGTAAATCACCCTCGCCAACGATAACAAAATATACCTCTTCCCCATACGCTTTAATCACTTGCGCTGCAGCGCGAATAAAAAGTAAATGGCCTTTGTTTTCATGTAGCATTCCAACAATACCAACAACTTTTTTTGATAGATCCAGCCCCAGATTTTTCTTCAGTTCCAGACCCGACTGTTTACTGGCAATGTTAAATTTATTAAGCGGTATTCCATTTTTTATAATCCGGACTTTTTCTTCCGGTATGCCTTTCTGTTTAATCAAAAACTCTTTAGAAATCTCTGAAATTGCAATAGCATAAGTAGTTACTCCACTTAGCATTTTCTCAACTAACTTAATAATTCCACCAAAATCAGGATCCACCCAATGCTCCTGAATAATGACAGGAGTTTTGGTGTAAAGCGCTGCTAGACGACCAAAAGTTGCAGATGCATACCCGGATAGATGTAATAGCTCAATATTGTATTTTTTTATAATATTAATAATGCTAAAAAAGGAGAATGGATAATACTTGTGATGGCCAAGATACAACATATTGCTACCGGCAAATAATTCATGAGAAGGTCCTTTTTTTCTCAAAGAACAAAACCAGATATTAAATTTTTCCTTGTCGATCTCTTTTAATAACCATGAATAATAACGCGCAGGTCCATTAATTGATGCACCATGATAATCAAGCTTATCAATGACAATCAGTATGTTTTTTTTCATATTCCATTAAACCAAAGCAAAATTATACTTATTGTTCTCTGTAGTAGGTATAGTATCACTGCTGTCCCGTTAAGTTGTTAACTTACAGTGCGATGAGTTGATATAACAAAGCTAATGTTGAATTTAAGTTCATATAGGCATGGAAACAAAAAACCATTATTCCGTCATACCTGCGATAAATTCGACTGGATCAAATTTGAACAGCCGAAGGCTGGCACGAAGGGCGTAGGTAGCCCAAGGATGGACGGAGTAACTCAGGTATCCAGTGTCTATAGGCTTCCCAGAGCCGCTGGATTCCTGCCTCCGCACACTGCTGTCCGGAATAATAAACGCCAAATGAGCGCATACCACGGCACGGTGCGGCTTTACCCGTGGTTCAACTGGCATGAGACTTAAATTCGGATATTCGGTCCACTACCGTCATCCCGGCATGTTTTTGGCCGGGATCCAGTGACTTAAGACGCTGGATGCCTGCGTTACTCCGGGCTCCCTGCCCTTCGCCCTTCGGGCTGCACTTCGTGCATTCAAAATCGCTCCGGGCGATTTTGTCGCAGGCACGACGCAATTATTCCGGACAGCAGTGTGCCTACGCAGGAATGACGGGTTTACGGGGCAGCAATGGCATAGCATCT
>JAHEIJ010000094.1 GCA_024639445.1 Gammaproteobacteria bacterium | reverse complement strand
AATACATCGGCTTTGGCATTGGTATGTCATGAAGGAGGTGCATCTTTCTTATCGAAGGGAAAGTTGATGGACACACCGACACGGATTATACCTAGGACCAACAATAGTGCACTGAGGGCATAGATGGTATCAGAATCCAGTTTATGGTTAAAAAGATCAATCATGATATGCCTGAGGACAAAAACAATACCGACATCGATGATCAGGTTCAGCCGTATTTGGTGTGAAGTGAAGTACTCGAACAATGATCGGGACAGTTCGATGAGGATAAAAAGTGTGAGCACATCAGAAAAGATATACAGGTAATTGCCGGTAATACCGCCTTGCTGAAATAGATCGCCTAAACGATAAAATAGCCGTACCACGCCAATGATCATGGTCAGGGTAATGAATAGCAATATAACGGCGAATACCAGGTCAAGGGTTCTGTTATAGAGGGTTTTTATTTTGTTGGATGTTAGAAATGTAGTTGATTTAGCCATGTCGCTATTCCATATTTTCTGTTTAGTAATATAATCATTATTCAATCATTTAAGCAGTTATCCGATAAGCAGAAATTATCCCGAAGAGTATCTGACGATAATATTAAGCCTAACCGAAAGAATGAACAATCCCTCTCTATGTTGTAAATAAGACATCTGAATACCAGAAAAAGTTACATGTAACTTTTATCTTGTTGCCGTTGTCTTATTCATTAATAAACTAAATTTAGCGAACAGTGGCGGCAACACTATCGGGAGTAATGATTCTGGTCGTGTTGGATCGGATGCGCATTGATCCAGCCCTATCCGGTGTGATTGTGTTGACCACCGTTACGTATGTGTTGGGTTTCATGAGCAGTCTCAGTATCGCTACACTCTTTCTTCTCTGAAACTGCGAATCAAGGCCTGTCAGTGTTCCTTGAGTTCTTCAAGATCGATCTTGTATTCAAATAGTTCCAGAGCTTCTTTGATCAAGTCGGTTTTTGTACTGCGAACCGGTAAGACGGCATAGGCAGTATGTTCAAAAATGGGGGCATCCTGAATCAGATGCAATTGTCCAGTGGCGATGTCATCCGCCACCATGCGTGCGGGCAAGTAGGCACTACCCCCAATATGCAACAAATGCTGCAGGGCAATGCGCGCTTGACCGATACGGACAAGGGGCTCGGGCGCATCAGGAAAGGTGCGGCGATGTTCCAACGCATGGGCCAGTCCCCAATCGACCATCAAGTAGCTGTCACCCAGTGCCTCATCCGGGGTCTGATCCATTTCGCTCGACACCAGTACCAGTTGCATCAGTGCCACTTTACGTACCCGCAATAGCTCAATCTGGGGTGGCTCAAGCATAAAGGCGACATCCAGCAGGCCGTCCAGCAGCCGCCGCGTTAGTAAATCGGGGGAGTGGGACTCGGCGATAATGGCCATCTCCGGCATCGTTTTCCGCAGGCTCAGGAACCAGTCCTGGAGGACCACATCCCACAAACGCAGACTCCCACCGATAGCCAACTGCTGAGCGGCACCCCCCAGCGAGACATCCTGACGTGCCTTGCGCCATCCCGAAATCAGCGCATCCGCATAACGGGTTAAGCGGTGACCTTCGGGTGTCAGACGGATATCACGTTTCATGCGATCAAACAGTTTGACGCCAAGCATCAATTCCAGTTGCTTGATCCGCGCACTCACCGCTGCCTGGGTAAGGTGCAGGGCCTTTGCGGCTTCCCCAAAATGGCGGGTCCGGTTGACCTCAAGAAATGTCCGCAATAGCTCGATATCCATAATCTTATGATAAATAATATTTTAATATTTGACAAATATTTATAGTTATATTTATCGAACAGGATCGCGTAAAGTCTCTCCCAGCTTTGCGGCGTGTCACCGCCATGAGAGAGGAAAATGCGATGCAGATGAGTTGCGCTCAACAACAACCGTCTACACACAGTGCCATGATCGTCTGGTCAGACGAAGATCTCGTTTCGTGGGCATGTGGTAATCAAGCGGATCGACATCAGGCGTTGAACACACTTCTGGCGCGTCACCGTAACTGGATTCATCGTCGCTGCCAGTTCCGGCTTGGGAATGTCGATGAAGCAGAGGACGCTTGCCAGGAAATCGCAATACGAGTCTGCCGTCATCTGCATCAATTTGAGGCGCGCGCCCAGTTTAAAGCGTGGCTTAATACAATCATCAATAATCATTGCAATACTGTTGCGGTTCGGTCTTCTCGATGCATCGCCAGCGAGCATATTTCAGATCTGATTGAAATCTACCAGCAGCAGCATGAAGGTATCGATCCCTATGATGTGTTGATCGAACAGAATTTGGTCCAACGAGTGTTGGCTCATCTTCCACAAAACGCCAGGGAAGTATTGCGTTTAAGATTTTTTGACGAGCACTCACTTGAGGATATCGCAAACATATTACGGGTCACGCTGAGTGCGGCCAAGGCACGTCTTTATCGCGCCATAGAACAGTTCAAGCAAGCGTATTGTCATCATTTCAAGCCTTCTATTAGTTAAACAGAGGGAAGGAGCAACAAATGAAAATTGTGGTTTTATCAAGAAATAAAAATCTTTACTCTACACGGCGCCTTATTGAAGCGGCAAAGGAACGGGGACATGAAGTCCGTGTACTTGATGTGTTGCGTAGCTATATGAACATTGCTTCACATAAACCCCAGATTCATTATAGAGGTGAGGTGATTGAAAATGTTGATGCCGTCATTCCGAGAATCGGCGCATCCGTGACATTTTATGGTACAGCGGTGGTACGACAATTTGAAATGATGGGTGTCTATCCTTTGAATGAGTCCGTTGCGATTACACGTTCACGAGACAAACTTCGTTCACTACAATTATTGTCCCGTAAAGGGATCGGTATGCCGGTTACCGGTATTGCCCACAAACCCGATGATGTACAGGATTTAATCAGAATGGTTGGTGGCGCTCCGTTGGTCATTAAACTGCTGGAGGGTACCCAGGGAATAGGGGTAGTGCTGGCGGAAACTCAAAAGGCTGCAGAAAGTGTTATCGAAGCGTTTATGGGATTAAAGGCTAATATTCTGGTACAGGAATATATTAAAGAAGCCGGCGGTGCAGATATCCGTTGTTTTGTGATAGGAGAAAAAGTTGTAGCTGCCATGAAACGACAAGGTGCTGATGGGGAGTTTCGATCTAACCTACATCGGGGTGGAAGTGCCAGTCTCATCAAGATTACTCCGGAAGAACGTTCGACAGCAGTACGGGCAGCCCGCATTATGGGCCTGAATGTGGCCGGTGTTGATCTTCTGCGTTCAAATCATGGTCCGGTTGTAATGGAAGTCAACTCATCGCCTGGATTGCAAGGCATTGAAGCGGCAACAGAAAAGGATATTGCCGGGATGATTATTCAATTTATCGAAAAGAACGCCAGACTTAATAGTACGCGCACTAAAGGTAAAGGCTAGGCAATGAGTAGAGTAACCTATTCACTTTCAATGGGTTTGTTGTCCCGCCATACACATGGATAATTTTCGGTACGTCTATCCATTAACCGGAATCGATATGATGCTATTACCCAATAATCTGGAAGGTCACATATGAATCACAAGCGCTATCCGTTGGCCTATCTACTGGAAGTTGTGATGCCGTTGAATCTGACAATAATTCGCGATGAAGAACCAATGAGTGTTAAGTGTAGTGGGCGGGCGAAATCGGACTGGACTATTGAATTTAGTGCCGGTCAGGGTAAAACAGTGGTTGTGAATTATTTTCACCGGCGAAAAGATCCGTTTGAAATACAGTGTATGGGGTTTGATAAATACCCGTACTATCTGCGCACAGGGCAACAATTGTTCATGAACAACAGGATGAATCTTTGGGAGGCCATCCAGTTGTTAAGGGTGCTGGATATGAGTGTTAACACAATTTTTTTAACTGATGTAACAGAAAGAAAACCCTCATATTGTGAGGCAAAAATTTAATATCGGTATAAGTTGCTGCAAACTAATTTATAGTTGAGTGAAATCATGAATGAGTCAACTAACATACTGGAAGGGTTAACTACAGGCTTTCAGAATTTAACCGCCCAGATGCTGGAATACTTCCCAAGGGTTGCCGCAGCGTTAATAGTCCTGCTTCTTGGTTGGTTGCTGGCTCGACTGATGCGCCTGCTGATAGTCCGTGCCGTCGGTCGTCTTGACAAGTTGTGGCAAAGATTGATCTCAAAACGGGGACGGGGATATTTACAACCGCGCCACCCTCCAGCTCGGATTGTGGGTGAATTGGTGTTTTGGCTGTTGATGCTCATCTTTGTCACCCTGGCCACGGAAATCCTGGGATTGGGTATCTTCAGCGTCTGGTTACAGGAAATAGTTTCGTACCTGCCATTGGCTGCAGCGGGTTTGCTTATAATACTTGTAGGTTTCATCGTCAGTTCCCTGGTGCGTGACCTAGTGACATCTGCATTGGCTTCCGCAGGGCTGTCTCATGGCGAGCTGTTGGGACGTACTACCCAGGTCATTATTCTCTTTATCACCATTATCATTGGTATGGATCAAATCGGTATTGATATCGCTTTTCTTTCTGTCGTGGTGAGTATCATCCTGGGTACCATGTTCGGAGGTATCGCACTTGCGTTTGGTCTCGGAGCACGAACCCACGTCAGCAATATCATTGCTGCTAATCAGTTACAACAGATCTATCAGGTTGGTGATAGAGTGCGGATTGATGATATCGAGGGGCGAATCAGGGATATCACGGTATCCCGGGTAATCATCGAGACAGAGACAGGCAGTGTTGACGTGCCGGCGAAGTTGTTTGATGAGCAGATAACGATAATCACCGAAAAAGGCAGCTGACGTGAAAGTCGATAACCCGGTATCGAATGAATTCCTGCTGCATCACCCTGTTGAGGCAGCACGGGTATTGGAGCGTCTTTCGGCTGAAGATGTAGCGGCACTTTTTAGCGAACTAGCGCCTAATACGATTGTGCCTATATTGGTTGCCATGCTGCCGAATACTGCGGCAACTTGCCTGGAAAGGATGGAAGTATTATTGGTTGTAAAACTGCTCACTGAAATACCCGTGTCGCATGCAGCACATATATACCGGCATTTTCCGCCCTCAAAACAGAAAGAATTGTTTAATCATTTATCTGACAAAACCCGTAGACGAATCTCTCGCTTCCTTGATTATGCACCTTTATCCGCCGGTGACTTGATGAACCAAGCTGTCACCATGTTACCCGAAGGCCTGACCGTGGCTGATGCCATGCGGCGTGTTGAGCGTATACAGCCTTCCGTTAGCAGTGAGATCTATATCACTGATAATGCACATCACTTAATGGGCGTTATCGACCTGGGTAGCTTATTGACAGCGAGTAAACACGCAAGCTTACGGGATATTATGAAAAAAAAGACGCAATCAGTTTCGGTGCATGCCAGCCTGGAAAAATTGTCGTTACATCCTGGCTGGGCAACTTACTACAGATTGCCTGTGGTAGAGCGTGACAATACTTTGGTGGGTGTACTGGACTATATGCGTTTACAGGAGGCTACGGGTGAAAGAAGTCTCAGCTCACATGATCAGTTGAATAACCTGCTTTCCCTTGCAGGATTATACTGGCTGAGTTCATCGAAACTACTGGAAAGTTTGTTGAATATAACCCGGGAGGACAAAGGGGGGCGATGATGACTTCCAACGCTATGCATGCGGTCCATGCCCTGAATCAGGCCTACTTGCGCTTACACCCTGTGGAGGCACGACAAGCTGTAAATCAATTATCTCTCAACGATGTCCTCGACTTACTGCAGTTGCAGGCGGCTCCCGATATGGTGACATTGTGGGATGGGTTGACGCTGGATAAGGCAACGGCCGTATTGCACCGAGTGCCAGAGAAAGATATCCGACAGATCCTGCAACGTGGTGAGCCGGTCCGATTGTCTCAAATACTGATGCGGCTGGATACGGAACAACGACAGCATTTGATGACACTTGTTGACAGCGCTCGGCAACGTGAATTGAGTTCACTGGTGCAATATCCTGAAGCCAGCGCTGGCTCTCTCATGGATCCCCGTTTTCTTCCTTTGTATGAAACACACACAGTTAGGGAAGCCTTACACAGGATTCGCAAACTCAAGCCGCGTTTTACCCGGCAACTGTATATCATCGATAGTGAAGGGCGGCTACAGAGCATGGTCGAAATGCACCGGCTGGCTCTTGCCGAAGCCAGGGACACGCTGGCCACATTAGCGCAACCCATCCCGGGTCTGGTTACGGCAACGGCTACAAGAGAAGAGGTGGTGGCGCAGTTGGAAACACACCGCGTGACTGACTTGCCCGTAGTGGATATTGCCGGCCGTCTTATCGGCATCATCCGTTACGATGCACTGATGGAGGCGGTACGTGAGGAAAGCAGTGTGGACATTCTCACCATGGTTGGCGCAAGCCGAGATGAGCGCGCTTTGTCGCATGTCAGTTTTGTTGTGCGCAAACGCCTGCCCTGGCTATCCATTAACCTGCTGACGGCATTTCTTGCGGCTGCGGTAGTAGGACTATTTGAAGGTACTATCGCCAAGTTTACCGCCCTGGCAGTATTATTACCGGTAGTGGCAGGGCAATCCGGTAATACCGGCGCCCAGGCCCTGGCGGTTACAATGCGCGGTTTGTTTCTGCGTGAAATTGGTACCAGCCAATGGCTGCGCGTCGTCCGCAAGGAAGTTGGCGCGGGCTTCATCAACGGCGTGGCTATTGCGCTGATGACCTCGTTGGGTGTGCTGGTCTGGAGTTCTTCTGCAGGATTGGCACTGGTCATCGGTTCGTCCATGGTGATCGCCATGGTGGCGGCAGCATTTTCAGGTGTCATTATTCCAGTAACGTTGTCATCGTTAGGGCAGGATCCTGCCCAATCGTCCTCCATTATTCTGACGACCGTGACTGACGTGGTGGGTTTTTTTGCCTTTCTGGGAATAGCGACACTGCTTTCGAGCATGCTTTAACACTCTCAGCTTTTATTCTTTCTGATGACACGCTATAGAGATATCAATCTAACCTGCGAGTACAGGAAACAATTGTTTGAGACCATTAGCCATAATTTCCACCGCGATGGCTGCCAGAATAAGACCGAACAAACGGTTGATGACATTGAGTCCAATTTGCCCCAGCATCTTGCCGATACTAACTGCCATGCGCAAAACAACCCATAGCAGCAGGCAGACCAGTGCTATAACAAGAATAATCAATGGACCATGATATTCCGTGTCCAGACGATGCATTTGGATGATGACCGTGCTGATGGAGCCGGGGCCAGCCAGTAAAGGAATGGCCAGCGGTACTACAGCGATGGAATGTCTGTCTTCGGCCTCTGCTTCCTCTGCAGGTGTGGTGCGTACCGTATCTGTCTGACCACGTAACATGGCTAATGCCATTAGCAATAAGACGATCCCACCTCCGACGCGGAACGAGGCCAGGCTGGTACCCATACCACGGAGAAGGGCTTCACCTGTTATGGAAGCAATAACCAGCGCAAGAAACACCGTCAGGGCGACGATATTAGCGACTCGTCCCCGTTCGGCTGCTGTATAGTTTTTGGTCAGCACCAGGAAAATCGGGACAGCCGCAAAGGGGTCAAGGATCACGAACAGGGCGGTGAAAAACCGGGTATATTCAGTCCAATATTCCATAAAACATGATATCCAATATTCTTTGTGAATTTATATAAATAAAGCATGGTAAATTCAAGACATTAATGCAGGAAATAAATTATGGAAACCTTTTCGATCAATATGCTGGCATGGATAGGCATTATTTTTTGTATCAGCCAGTCGGCGATGTTTTCCGGCCTGAACCTGGCGTTACTTGG
>JAHEIJ010000093.1 GCA_024639445.1 Gammaproteobacteria bacterium | reverse complement strand
CATAATTCTTGCCCATGAATACCTTAGTTATGCCGAAGCCACTAATTATATGGCAACGTCAATCATTACGCTTCCAGCGATATTGTGTATTGCTTTTTTGACCGAGTGCTTTTAACAATCAGTCTCGTTTTATCTGCTACGTATGAAGATTTTCACACTATGTTGAAACCGCCACTGATTAATACAGATTGTAGCTTATTAGACATATGGAACAATTTCACCACAAGAGCGTGATCTGACCCTAATTACCCTTCAATCTTTGTGCTTACTTATATTTGAGAAAACTGTGTTCTAACTCAATTTGTTTCTTGGAAAGACTGTAGGGCAAACCTACACAGTTTCATTAACCTTTATACGCGCACAAGTATAGGATACGAAAACCAGTCAACCACCAAAGCTTTACTTTCGCAGTAATCTCTCTAAAAATATATCAGATATTCAGTACTGACTAATCTTAAGTACGACTCGAGAGGATCGATAGCCCTGAGATAAATTATTTTTTGCGGCTTATAAAATGGGTGTCATATTTGGTTATTAGTTGATAATTCCAGGTCTGTCTCTATATTATTAACGTTGGGCAAGTGATTTCTATATTCCGTGGTAATTAATACAGAAAATAATAATATGCTAATGTTTACAGGAGATAATAACATGCATGCACAGTTCAAACCTCTCTCTTACTCTGACTTATCAAATGGAACACAACTTGCTCAATCCTCAAATACAGCAGTACAAGAGGATTCAGCGCTAGTAGTAATGACTGACTTAAATAAAATCAAGGCGTTCACGATCGAATCCTCTGCCTCTATAGATTTTGCCAATTCCAAGATGATTGCTTGTGGAGTCCGATTACTATTTGTCATGAACGCCGAAGAGGTGCTGGTCGGTCTTATAACTGCGAGTGACTTATTTGGAGAAACCCCCATAACACACATGCAAAAACATGGCGGACTCAGAGAAGATATACTCGTACAGGACATCATGACGCCACGCGCTAAACTAAAAACATTGCAAATGACCGACGTAATGAAAGCAAGAGTGGGTGACATTATTGAAACAATGAAAGATTTTGGTCGACAACACATACTTGTGGTAGACAAAATAGTTGATGACCCTAACGAACGTATCTGTGGTCTCTTTTCAACAACCCAGATAAGTCGTCAGCTTGGCATCGAAATCAACCTTTCACCAAGAGCGAGTACTTTTGCAGAGTTCAAAAGCTCAATGGAATCTTATTCCTGATACACAACAAATCTCAATCCATGAATCTATCTGTGCTGGCTGAAAAATGTCAGCGCAGTATTCTTATACCTTCGCGGGTTATCATTGGGCTTTGATAATCCCCTTTTTCATACAATAATTTTTTCCCAACTCAGTTAGGTAGTACTTCGTACCACTAACACCAACTACTTCTTCAACGAGCTTCTTATTGCTAAGCTGTAGCATAGCTTCTTGAACCTTGGAATTCCCGATGTTCAGGCGATCCGCAACTGCTTTTAACAGCACTCCTTTATCGCCCTCTACTGCCATGATCTTCAAGACATGCACCATTTCTATCTTTTTATCCCTGGCTTTATCCCTGTTTTTTTCCTTGGCAACTTCGGCTGCGGACTTACTCGGGGATGCTGATTTTCTTAGTGTTCTCAGCTTCAATAACACCCTGTTGTCACGCTCTTCCTTAGTAATCTCCTCTCGCTTATTGCTCTTGAATACTTTGATCAGCTTCATCATCAGCGGAATAAGGCCGCCGATTATCAAAATCAACAGCCAAACAGGGATGGCGACAGTTTCAGTAAGAAAGGACATATTACATATATATCGCAAACGGCTCTTAATGTCGAAAACTAAAGTTAATATAGCAAAACAAGGCGCTCAGTATTACTGAAAAAACTAACTTGAGTAACATTTTAGACGCAAAAACCGGTAACTTCAGGTGATTTATCCCCGGTTTTCATCATAAGGAAGTGGTACAAGCCCTGCGACCTACAGGGATGTAGGGAGTTACGAGCACAGGGATGTGCGAGGTTCGAGTCCAGGGAAGGACGAGGTACGACACATGGACGTGTGAGGTAGACAACGCATGGAGCAAGTTGTCGAGAGCCGTGTCGGGAACAGCGGCCGAGATGTAGGAGGTACGAGCCCAAGCATGGGCGAGGTAAAACGAAGCAGGATGCCCGAGCCAAGAGTTGTACCGGGAGCAACAACCGAGTTGCCGAGAAAGCCAGATCCGAGGAGACAAAGCCTAGGGGCAATTGCCGAGAGGCGCATGAGCAGCCCGACCCCGCCACGCTTTTAAAGTAAGAACCGCCAGCACAAAAATGTGGGTCCTATTACTTTGTTTATTCTATAAATGTTATCAACTTATTATATCGTTTGGCTTCGTATCCTTAAAACTCTTTGGTTTTGTTTGTAGTCCTTTCTTTTCAACCCTGAATACATTTTTACTGACTAATCTACGTAAGATGATCTCTACCAATGTAGTACTGTTGCGATGTAATGCTTTATCCAGTATTTCTTGCGTCGCCTTAATTTCACAAGGCAAATAACGCACAAATCCTTCATCAGGTCGTGCAATAATCCTAAACCCAAGCATCTTCGCTCCTTCGCTGGCGGGTCTGATTATTTCATTATCACCATTACGAACAGCTTCCGTTCCTTTCATCATGTCGTGATTAAAATAATATGTAATTACTTCTGAATTTCTCTGATTGCGTTGACGATCAACAAAAAAGCCTCTTGGTAAATGATTGGGATCAGATTCCGGGCCTGCCGTCAGCGTGATATCAAAATCCTTTATCGGGTGACCCTCATCATCATGCACACGAAAAATAATCATGGAATATTTATCATGAATGAAGTAAGTATCAGAACGAAAGATATGTGTATCAACCTCTACTTGCTCCTTTCTTTGTACATTCTCAGTTTCAGAATAAAATTGATCACATAGCTTGTCATACTGTGGCTTAGTACTGACCATGAGGCAACCAAGTATGGCATCGATCAACTCCTGTCCTTTTTTATCATTTAGCGATTTCTTGACACTACGCATAATACCCATCTTTGTACCGGAATGAGACTTACCACTTATAACCCTCATGACAGTCTTCGGTGCTGATTCAATACATTCAGAGACTAAATTTATCGCCTGGTATTTGCCTTGTTGATTCTTCGTTGGCATTTCTTGTACTAACTTTACATAAGTGCTATTCAGATTTGCTGCAGCCACTCGTACAACACCATCGGATCCTAACTCACCCGTATACGAATTTAGATTGTCATATAAAGTACGATCGATATACTCCCCTGTCAGGACAAAGGGAAAGACTCCTCGCGCACCAATTTTACTGTCATCACAGTTGATCCAATCACTATTTAGCTCCCATGCTTCGTGACTACCAAGCTCCAACCAGTCCAAGACTCCCTGACCCGGTTCGACGCCTTCAACCCAAGATTTCAAGCGACTTAATCTACCTTTCCCCAGCTGCGCCAATGCCGAGCCAAAATTAGCCGGCGCTAACATCACCAGGTGACTCATCGGACATCTTTTGCTCCTGTCAACCTGATCATAATATCGGTGCCACCAATCACGGATCACCGGTCCACCGGTGGAATGTGTTATACAGGCAAATTGCCCGCCATTTTTTGTGATATTTTCTAACTGCTCTTCAACAGCTATTTTAAATGCTTTTGAAATATCACAAATTCGTACTTCATCATGAAAACTGATATATTTGCCGAGATAGATGTCTTTAATCACAATGTCAATATTGGCCTTTCGTGCAGCATCGCGCAGTCGATCCGGCAAACCACCATATGTATTAGTATTCGTTACACTCCATCCATGTACAAAAACAACAACAAACTGATCAGCTGGCATTGTTCCTCTCCCTGATTTATCTGGTTAATACTGAATTATTTCAAAATCACGCTCGACTGTATCAATACCGAAAAACCCGGGGCAGAGAGAAATTAATTCTAATTATACTCATACTCCCATAGTAGATTGTTTCATCCTTTCAGCCCTCTACCTTCCGGTTTGCCTAATCGTGATTGCCTTTGCTTCAGAGAGCTACTTAGATCCAAATTCCCTCAGAAAAACAGCGTCAGATTCTGGTTTTACTAATACAAGTTAAACGTTGAACTGACCCTGTGTTTGCGTGGAATTAAATTAATGGTTCCGGGTAAACCAATACCTGTACACGATCAGAATTAGAAGCACCATCGTTATCGGTTACTGTTAACTCGAACTCATAAACATTAATAATGGGTGTACGTGCTTTTGGCGCCCGGAAACTGGGTGTTGGAGTGTCAGCATTTTTTAAGGCGACATTATTTCTGTCACCGCCCGAAGTACGCCATTCGTAGCTCACTATCTCACCATCACTGTCACCAGATGCAGTGCCATCCAAATAGACCATTTCTCTGCTAAGAACACTCTGGTCTGGACCAGCATGTGCAAAAGGTCGGTTGTTCAAAACAGTCACACTGGTAAGCGCGGGCAAGGATAGCACTTGGCCATCGCCCACAGTTAGTGCAATAGTGAACTCACCGAGTGTAGTGTAGATATGGGTCGGTTTCACACCTGTGCCTTGCGCACCTTCACCGAAATCCCAGGCATAGCTCAGTGTATCCGGATTGGCATCGTAACTATATGACCCATCAAACTCAAAAGCTCGATTCCGAAAAACTGTATACGGTCCGGCAGGATCGGCAATCGGCGTGCGATTTTCGTACACACGTTCATGTGCGCCAATGTCGCACTGTACTATTGCATCGCCATTACCGTCCAAGGGTCGCGGCTCGCCACGCTGATCCGCCGTCGGGCAAAGAGCTTCATTAGCTGCATCAATGGCCGGGCTGCCGTCAAAGGGTGCGTGTGTGAATCCCGGGCCGCCGTAGTTTCCCAGGGACGATAAGACTGGTTGAGTTAGCGATTGATCTCCTGGTCCATTGAGGCCACAACTCGCACCGCTATCGATATTAGTGCCTGCTGACTCCAATACTGATGTACCAGCGAAGAAACAGTTATTTGTACCTGAACCTGAAAAAATGCTATTAGCCGCGCTAGCCACCGCATCGCGAAGATACAAATCATTACCTTCAATGAGCGCGGTATTGCCAGATAAGGTGACGTTAACCAACTCCAGGCTGCTTGCCGCGTCAAAGCTTGCGATGGCGCCACCAAGATCAGCCGTGTTACTACTTAAAGTAACGTTGCTAGCTACTAGCACGCCAGCATTGGCAATTGCACCACCATAGCTTGGAATACCCGGATCCCCGCTGGCGGTACCACCCGATATAGTTGAGTCACTTAATGTTAATGTGCCACGGTTGCTAACCGAACCGTTACCGCGGGACTGGGTCCCGGCAATAGTAGTTCGACTTAGACTCATACTCGCATAATTGCAGATAGCGATACCATTGCTGTCGTTAGACGCTACGTCTTCAAATGTCGCTGTACCATAATTAGTGATAACCGCACAAAACCCGGAGCCACTTTTGGCATTGGTTATGGAAATATCCTTGACGCTGAACTGGACCGCAGCTGCGGTACTCGGCACGACAAAGGTTCCGGGTTGATACCTATTGCTCAGAATCGTTGTACGGATACCGCTGCCCTGAATTGCCAGGTCATCGGAAATCGTCAGCACCTGCGGATCCCCAAAAGGAGAGGGATTCTCGTCATGAATATTGTATTTCCCAGCAGGAATGATAACCACGTCGGGTCCTAAGAGGGCGTTTGCCTGCTCAACTGCGGCTCGTATCGTACACAGGCCTTGTGCATCGGCACAGATCCCATCGGTGGGATCGGCATCAGGGGCATTATAAGTTGCATCGACCGTGAACTCTGTGGCCAGCGCCATATTAGTCGAGAGTAATGTAGTTAAAACGATTAAAAATAAAGGAAATTTTAAGAATGTTCTTAACATGATTGACCTCCAAGTCTTATTTGTTTGTTTTCCCTAAACACAACAATGTTAATTGAGGTTGATAGTTCTTCGCTACCTTTTTCTATCTCAAGAGCTACTAATTTAGACTGAATCTATTTAATATCTTTCATTCAGTGACTTTCTTGGCTTGTGAGCACGGACGACCCACATGCGACCTACAGGGATGTGCGAGGTACGAGTCCAGGGAAGGACGAGGTACGAACACAGCGACCCACATGGACGTGGGGAGATAGAGCAACACATGGAGCACGACTACAGGCGACCCGCAGGGATGTGGGGAGTTACGAGCACAGGGATGTGCGAGGTAGAGTTCTGTCAGGAACAAGAACCGAGAGCCGCGTCGGGAACAGCGGCCGAGATGTATGAGTTAGAGTTGTGCCGGGAGCAACAACCGAGTTGCCGAGACGTGTGAGGTAGACAACGCCTGGAGCAAGTTGTCGAAATTTCTGTCAGGAACAAGATCCGAGAGCTGCGTCGGGAACACGACTCCAGGCGACCCACAGAGATGTGGGGATTTGGAGTTGTGCCGGGAGCAACGCATGGAGCAGCCAAGGTTGCCCGAGCCGAGAGTAATGCTTATAGATTATTAAACATATAAAACAATCTCATCCTTGGTCAAAATTTAATCCCTCCGAAACCTATTTTTCGATACAATTAACAATATCAAAAATTCAGGAAAAGACTTAGATGATTAAGAGAATTATTGTCTTATTTGTCATATTAACAATTGCGGCGGCTGTTGCTTATGAAATGGGTTGGTTATCCCGCAAAGGGAAAAAAGCCTACAAAAATACTAAAGAAACTGTAATAGAAAAGAGCGAGCAAGTTATCGACAAAATAAAATAACCTACGCTTATAAATAAACACTCCCCTCGCAACAAGCGTTTATTCATTGGTTAAAAGACAATAATTGCTTTTAACTCCAAATATCCATTAAAACCGTAGTCCATCTCTTATTATTCATTGTAAGTTAGTAAACGCGAACAATTATCGTTTGTCATCGACCCCATTTATTTGATGCTTGCAAGACATTATGTTCCAAGTATAAATACATTTATCATCTTGGTTAAACCTGAATGTATATTCATCCACTAGGTCAATAGTGTTGTATACAGGCATTTTTGTGATTAACACAGAATGTAAGTTATTAGACATATGAAATAATTTCATCCTTACAACTGTGTTCTCAGCCTCAACAGGCGGCTTTTAAGAACAGTTTACGCTTATAAATATAGAAGATATTCTATACCATTTAGTGACTTAATTATGCCCGGCCCCCCGTTGCTCATGTTTATGCGTCTCAAAGCAAAGTACGTCCAAAGATGAATGGCATCATTAAACGCTAGCCTGCGGCGGCGGGACTGTTTACGGCCCCCTTTTACCTTGCACTGATTATCATTCTTGGCGCTTTGGAGCCGGGATTTAGCCACCTCACCACACCGATGAGCGTACTCGGTGGTGTGACGGGCGTACGCGGGCTGGCTTTCAATGTTGGTGTGGCTACGACCGGTGTGCTCTTGATTGTTTTTGGGATCGGGCTGTGGCGGCTGCTTCCACCGAAAATTTCCGCAAGAGCCGGCTTCGGATTACTTGTGATTGGCGGCCTAGGCCTGATGGGCGCGGGATATTTCCACTGCAACGAAGGGTGCAGAAACATCTTGACCGAGCCAAATCTCGCAGGTCGATTACACATCATCGTCTCCCTGCTGGCCGGGATGGGGACCGCGCTAGCCCCGCTCTTCATCTGCATCGCGATTCGTTACAACGAGAAATGGAAAGGATTTGCCATGCCAACATTAGTGACGGCCATTCTCGCAAACCTGCCAGGGATCACATTGTGGATAACCTTCTTCACAGGCTACCGGTTG
>JAHEIJ010000343.1 GCA_024639445.1 Gammaproteobacteria bacterium | reverse complement strand
TGCCGGCAGTGGGAAAATCGGGCCCGGGGACAATCTCCATCAAACTCTGGATGCTGATCTCGCCATCATCGATGATTGCCAAACAGGCATTGATAATCTCGGTCAGGTTATGGGGTGGAATATTGGTGGCCATTCCCACGGCAATACCGGCTGAGCCGTTGACCAGCAGATTGGGGAGTTTAGCCGGCAACACCTCCGGCTCACTTTCTGACTCGTCGTAATTGGGGACGAAATCGACGGTCTCACGATCAATGTCCGCCAGCAATTCGTGGGCGATCTTGGCCATGCGCACTTCGGTGTAACGCATTGCCGCCGGGGAATCTCCATCGACTGAGCCAAAATTGCCCTGGCCATCGACCAGCATATAACGCAGTGAGAATGGCTGGGCCATGCGCACGATCGTGTCGTACACCGCCGTGTCACCATGCGGATGATATTTACCGATGACATCACCCACGACGCGGGCTGATTTTTTATAGGCTTTGTTCCAATCGTTACCCAGTTCACGCATTGCGTATAGCACGCGGCGGTGCACCGGCTTAAGACCATCACGCACATCCGGCAAGGCCCGGCCGACAATGACGCTCATGGCATAGTCCAGGTAGGACTGTTTCATCTCCTCCTCGATATTGATCGGGAGGATTTCTTTCGCAAATTCGCTCATGCGTATGATATGTACTGGAAGGTGGCTAAAATTTCAGCGTGTTAAAGCGCCTATTGTATCATAGTCGCCTCTCCTACTGCATCAGAAGAAAGCGCCGCGAGAGAGGCGTTACGGGCGTATGATTCAAAGTCAATGCTAATTTGAAGGGGATTTACTCGCTGGCCAAATGGATTTTCTGATACCATTCAACGGTGTCGGCCAATCCTTGCTCAAGGGGAACCGGTGGTTCCCAACCGAACAGTTGCCGCGCCTTGCTGATATCGACCTGGAGAGATCCCGATAATCGTTCCCAGACACCTTGTTGGCCCAAGAGTTTACTGGCAGTGGCAAGAACTGAGGTAGGAAATGGCCATAGCCGGCAAGGTCGCTCCATTGCCTCCGCAAGCATTCGAATTAGTTCAGGTGTCGAAATATCCTGACCATCGGAAATGAGAAACACCTCACCTGCTGCTTGTGGATGACTGGTACACACTTCAATCAGGCTGCACAGGTTCTTAATCCCGACCAGGCTGCGCCGATTATCTATGCCTGCCAACGGCAGTGGCCATCCTTTGGCGGCCAACCCTAGCAAACTTAAAAAATTCCCTCGCACTCCCGGCCCATAGATTAGAGGTGGTCGAATTATGCTGACCTCCAAACCTGTTTGCGCGGCCATGTCCATCAGATGTTGTTCTGCTTCCCATTTGGAACGGGCATAAGGATCATCAGGGATCGCTTCATCCTGTTCGGTGAAGGGATGGTTAATCGTCCTTTCACCATTTACTTTAATAGAACTGAGAAAAACAAGCCGCCTGACGCCGACCTCAGCCGCTTGCTGTGCCAACCGCATCGTTCCCTCTGCATTCATCTGGCGAAATTCCACCAATGGATCAGCGACCTTTTCACGCATAATGTGTACACGTGCCGCAAGATGAATGACCACTTCGACTCCCTCGAGGGCGGTCATCCAATCCGTATTTGCATCGATAACACCGACCTTTACGACATGCGCCGGTGTGTAGTCAAATGCCACATCACTGCGTCGTGAAGTCGCAATAACCTGGTACCCCTGTTTCGAAAGGTATGCCCCCAGGTGTTGACCCACAAAACCATTCGCACCAGTAAGCAATATGGTTGTCATTACAATTTTGACTCAGCAGCGAATGCCATCATGGCCTGCATTTTATCGCGGCTCGGTTGCAGCACGACTCCGCGTTCAGTCACGATGGCATCAATGAGCTCGGCCGGGGTCACATCAAACACCGGATTCCAGGCACCGGCTCCCTCGGCAGCCATCGACTGTCCCGCCATACTTAACACTTCAGCCGCGTCGCGGGTTTCTATTGGAATCGCCGTACCATCGACGGTATCCATGTCCACTGTTGTACTGGGTGCTACCACCATGAAATTTACCCCATGGTGTCGAGCATTTACCGCTAGTGAATAGGTACCGATCTTGTTGGCGACATCGCCATTGGCAGCAATACGATCACTGCCGACAATCACCCACTGAACTTTGCCGCTTCGCATCAATGCCGCCGCCGCCCCTTCCACGATCAAATCAACTGGAATCTTGTCCTGTATCAATTCCCATGCCGTCAACCTCGCCCCCTGTAACCAGGGACGGGTTTCATCGGCATAGACCGCACTAAGCCGTTGCTCACTCCAGGCCTGGCGGATCACTCCCAGGGCGGTGCCGAATCCCCCCGTGGCCAGAGAGCCTGTATTGCAATGGGTCAACACACCGGAATTTGACTCAATCAAACCTGAGCCCAGTTTTCCCATCGTTCGATTGGCGGCGATATCCT
>JAHEIJ010000342.1 GCA_024639445.1 Gammaproteobacteria bacterium | reverse complement strand
CAACGATATGACGCCTTTTCTGATGGTGTCATATCGTTGTCATATTGAAGGGTTGTAATTCGCCGGCAATACTGTGGCATGGGTATATGCAATTTTAATGACATATTTCCGTAACAGGTGACCCCTAAATGACAGGCAGTGAATCAAGAACCATTTTAGTGGTTGAGGACGAAGCCGCGATTCGCGATATGCTGAGTTTTACCCTGCATCGCGGCGGTTATACCGTGATTGAGGCAGCCGATACCCGCGAAGCAATAGAGCAATTGGAGCGGAAACCTGACCTGGTGTTGCTGGACTGGATGCTGCCCGGCATCAGCGGGGTGGAATTTGCCCGTCGACTGCGTCAGGAGGAGGCCACACGGCATTTACCGGTCATCATGCTGACGGCCCGGGGTGAAGAAGAGAGCAAACTGAAAGGCTTTGAGGCGGGTGTCGATGACTACATCACCAAACCGTTCTCGACCCAGGAGCTGCTGGCCCGGGTCAAGGCCATACTACGGCGCAGCCAGGCTCAGCCGGAAAATGAAGTTATAGAAATCAATGGTCTGGAACTCGATACTGCGGGTCACCGGTTGCGTATCGACGGTAAACCCATGGATCTGGGACCGACTGAGTTTCGTCTGCTGAACTTTTTTATGACCCATCCTGAACGGGTTTATAGCCGGGATCAGTTGCTTGATCAGGTTTGGGGCGATAATGTCTACATTGAAGATCGTACTGTAGATGTACATATTCGGCGTTTACGCAAGGCACTGGAGCCGTATGGTTATGATCGCCATGTCCAGACCGTACGAGGCGCCGGTTACCGGTTTTCCAAACAAGTTTAACTTCACATGCAATACTCCTGGTTCAAAGAATTGTCCCGGTTTCTCTGGTTCGGCCTCGTGGTGGCTGTCCTGGGCTTGATGCTGGGCCATCTGACCCTGCTGTTACTGCTCTATACCCTTGGGTACCTGGCCTGGTATTTCTACAATCTCAAGCAAATAGAGCATTGGTTGCACAAGGGCAAGAAGTCTCCGCCGCCCCAGGCCAAGGGTTTGTGGGGTGAAATGTTCAATGGGATTTACCGCCTGCAGCAACGCAGTCGCAAGCGCAATAAACGTTTAGTCAAATTCCTTAACCGCTTTCGCGAAACCACCGGTGCCTTGCCGTATGGAGTGATCGTGCTGCGTGAACAGGGTGATATTGAATGGTGGAATGAAGCAGCCCAGAAGCTATTGGAGCTGAAGTATCCACAGGACGTGGGACAGCGCATGGGGAACCTGATTCGGCATCCCCGATTTAACGCTTATATCCATGGCAAAACGGATGAACCGGATATTGATATTCCTTCACCATTTGATGATCAGCAAATTCTCAATGTGCGGATTATTCCCTATGGAAAGAATCAACGACTTGTGACAATTCGCGATGTTACCCTGATACAACAAGTGGAACAGATGCGGCGTGATTTCGTGGCGAATATTTCCCACGAACTGCGAACGCCACTGACCGTATTGAGCGGTTACGTCGAGAACCTGCTGGAACATCAACCGGACGAGGCAACACTGCAGCATGCCTTGAATCTGATGTCCCAACAGACACGGCGCATGCAGCATTTGACCGAGGATCTGATGTTGTTGTCCAGCCTGGAAAATGACCCCGCGACTATCAAACGTGAAGTCGTGAATGTGGCGCACATGCTAGCCGGCCTGCGTGAACAGGCCGAGGTGCTGAGTGGCGATAAAAACCACGCTATAGTGCTGGAAGCCGATGACAATGTGCAGTTGCGCGGAAACCCTAAAGAACTGGATAGCATCTTCACTAATCTGGTGGTCAATGCCGTTAATTACACGCCGGAGAAGGGCAGGATTCGCATTTGCTGGTATGCGGATGAGGCCGGTGCCCATTTCGAGGTGCATGACACCGGGACAGGTATTGCCAGTCATCATTTACACCGCCTGACAGAGCGATTCTATCGGGTGGACCTGGCCCGTTCCCGGGAAACCGGGGGGTCTGGTCTGGGGCTGGCTATTGTTAAACATGCCATGCAACAAAGTCAGGGGAAATTACGTATCAAAAGCGAATTGGGCAGGGGGAGCAGCTTTATTTGTGATTTTCCTGCACACCTGGTTGTGTATAAGGGACCGGAAAGCAGCAAGACTATTGGCTCGGCATAGGTTGTTAAGAAATAAACCAGGTGTCAGAAATAATCCATATGGCGTTACTGGCGTCATAAAACTGTCATAGTGGATTCATCTTTTTGTCACAGACGGATTCTAAAGTCTTCCTACGATTATAAAATTTCCTTTAAGGAGAGAAATACCAATGTTTAACAAGAAATTAATCATGGCCTCCGTGCTTGGGCTGTCTGCAGCAGTGAGTAATCAGGCCACGGCGGGCAAGGTTGATGCGGGCCTGCAGGATTACCAACGCACCAGCGGGGTATCCGGTAACCTGAGCAGTGTCGGTTCC
>JAHEIJ010000341.1 GCA_024639445.1 Gammaproteobacteria bacterium | reverse complement strand
GGGGGTGAATCGTCTCGCAACACCAAAAGCGGCATCCTGGTTGGCACGCCAACTTATATGGCGCCGGAACAGGTTCGTGGTCGTGCCATTGACACCCGTACCGACATTTACAGCCTTGGCATCGTGATGTACGAAGTGTATACAGGCCAACCCCCGTATAAGGACAAGGACCACATGGCGACGCTGTTTAAACACGTGGAAGGTAAAGCCAAGCCCGTCAGGGAAATGAACTCCGAGATATCCGATGAGCTAAACCGGATTATCATGAAAGCCATTCATGTGGACCCCTCACAACGTTACCAGACTACAACGGAGCTACAACGTGATCTGGAAACGCTCTACCAGGAAGAGTTCAGCTAATGGCGCGTATTGACGCATTTCTGGGACTGGGGCGACAGCAAGGTTGTTCCGATATTCACTTGGCAGTAGGTGTGCCACCCATGGTCCGTCTGCATGGCACCTTGGAACCAATCAAGTATCGTATATTGAATAAAGAAGAAATGACGGATCTGGTGAATGAAATACTCAGCCATGATCAACGTGAACGGTTTGAGAGTGGCCATGATCTGGATCTCGCCTATGAATCAAGCGAAGCCGGCGGCCGGTTTCGTGTCAATCTATTCCACAAGATTTCCGGTATCGGTGCGGTTTTTCGCGTCATTCCCCCACAGACGCCGACCCTCAAGGATTTGGGTTTACCCAGTGTCGTGGAGAAAATGCTGGATTGTCATCAAGGACTGATTCTGGTCACCGGTACAACCGGAACCGGCAAATCCACCACTCTGGCTGCGATGATTGATTGGCTTAACCGTAATCGCAAGTTCAATATTATTACCCTGGAAGATCCCATTGAGTATATGCATGACAGTAAGGCTTCACTCGTGGTGCAACGCAGTGTTGGCCTTCATGTGGAGAGCTTTGCCAATGGACTTCGTGAAGCATTGCGCGAGGATCCGGATGTCATTCTGGTGGGCGAACTGCGTGATCCAGAAACCATTAGCCTGGCCATGACGGCGGCTGAAACCGGACATTTGGTACTTGGTACCCTGCATACCTCTTCCGCGGTTAAAACCCTTGACCGTATCATTGATGCCATGCCAGCCGAACAAAAAGCCCAGGCAGCAACCTTTTTGGGCCAACACCTCAAAGGCGTCATCAGCCAGGTCCTGGTGCGCACCCCTGATGGCCGTGGGCGCAAGGCGATCCTTGAGATCTTGATTAACACTCCAGGCATCGCGAACCTGATTATGGAGCGTAAAATTTTCCAGATCCCGTCCAGTGTACAAACCGGGCGTGAACTCGGCATGCAATTGATGGACCAAGCTTTGCTGGATGCAATTAAAAATAAAGAGATCGACCCGGATGATGCCTATGTGAATGCCACGGATAAAAAGCTGTTTCAACGGTTTGTTACTAATCCCGAGTTACTACCCCAGGTCAGCCTGGCGGTTAGTTAACGGAATTAATCACTATGAGCCGCATCGATACATTTCTGGAACTGGTCGTTAAACAGAAAGGTTCGGATCTGCATGTAATATCCGGTAATCCACCCCGGGTTCGCCTGAATGGTGACACGTATGCGGTTAAGTATCGCGAACTCTCACCGGATGAAGCCCATGACATGTTGTACGAAATCATGTCGAAAGAGCATCAGGAAGCCTTTGAAAAGAATAAAGGGGTGGACTTCGCCTATCAAACCCCGGAACTGGGGCGCTTCCGCGTCAATGTGTTTGAGCATATGCGTGGTATCGGTGCGGTGTTTCGTGTCATTCCCACGGAAATCCTGACGCTTGCTGATCTACGAATACCTCCAGTGATCAAGAACCTGTGCCGCCAACGCAAAGGGCTCATCCTGGTAACCGGGCCAACAGGTTCAGGTAAATCCACCACGCTCGCGGCAATGATTGATTTCATCAATTCCGAACGCAAAGGTCATATTTTAACCATTGAAGACCCGGTGGAATTTCTACATCAAAACAAGGGGTGTCTCATCAGTCAACGTGAAGTCGGAAGCAATACGCCGAGTTTTGCCGATGCACTGCATTCCACCTTACGTGAAGATCCCGATGTGGTGCTGGTGGGGGAAATGCGTGACCTGGAAACCGTTCACCTGGCTCTCACCGCAGCCGAAATGGGCATCCTGGTGATGGGCACATTACATACCAGTGGCGCAGCCGCTTCAGTTGATCGCATGATAAACGTGTTTCCGGCGTCGGAAGAAGCCTTTGTCCGCACCATGATTTCCACTTCCCTGGTCGGTGTTGTCTCCCAACTGTTACTACGAACCGCCGACCGTAAAGGACGCGTGGCCGCACTGGAAATCATGATCAACAATCCGGCCATTGCCAACCTCATTCGTGAAGGTAAAACAGAACAGATTGAGAGTGTCATTCAGGGAAGCAGCATGCAAGGTATGCAACGTATGGACACGGCACTGCGGCGGTTGCTGGATGCCAAGATGATTAGCGGA
>JAHEIJ010000340.1 GCA_024639445.1 Gammaproteobacteria bacterium | reverse complement strand
GTATGCAAAACCTGAAGTGTCCAGTGATAAAACCTGATTATTTATTAATTCCAGGTAGAGTGTTATGTCAGATGATGAATGCGTGGTAATTGTACTGTGATTGAGATCGACTCACTCGAGTTTCATTATCAACATGGCGAATTTCATCTGTCTATTCCGCACATGTCATTGGCGCAGGGTGAGAAAGTCGCGGTCATTGGTCCCAGTGGTTCCGGCAAGACCACGTTGTTGAACCTGATAGCCGGGATCAGCCGGCCACAGCAGGGGACTGTGACGGTAGCCGATCAGCTTGTCAGCGCCTTTAGCGATGCCAGGCGGCGCGATTTCCGAATTACCAACATTGGCTTTGTGTTTCAGGATTTTGAGCTTCTCGATTACCTTAATGTTCAAGATAACATCCTGCATCCTTATCGCATAACTCGCGCACTCAAGTTAACTCACCAAATCGAGCAACGCGCTATTGAGTTAGCTAGTGGACTTGAGATCGCTGACAAGCTTAGACGCTTTACCGGGGAGTTATCGCAGGGAGAGAAACAGCGTGCGGCAATCTGCAGAGCATTATTACCCCAACCTCAGTTGATCCTTGCCGATGAGGCAACGGGTAATCTCGATCCTCGCAATAAGGGCAAGATTCTGGATTTATTATTTGAGAATGTTGAATCCCATGATGCCACGCTGTTGGCGGTGACCCATGATCACGAACTCCTACCGCGCTTCGATCGCGTTATCGATTTTCTCGATTTTCGCAGTGAGGCGGCAGCGTGATAGACAGCCTCTACATTGCCTGGCGTTATGTGGTGTTTAACAAAGTCCGAACCGCGACCCTGGTTGCCTGTATTACCCTGATTGCCTTTCTTCCCATCGCTTTGCAACTGCTACTGACAGAAAGTGAACGTCTGTTACAGTCGCGTGCAACCTCGACACCATTATTGCTAGGTGTTGGTGGTTCGGCACTCGATCTTGTTATGAACAGTCTTTACTTCGATGATGAAGTACCTGAAATCTTTAGCATGCAGGCCGCTGATGAAGTTGCGAATACCGGTCTGGCCTATGCCATACCATTATATGTACGTTTTCAGGCCCGCAAAAAGCCCATTGTGGGTACCACCATTGATTATTTTGATTTCCGTAACCTGCAGATCGCGCAAGGACGCATGTTTGCAATATTGGGCGAATGCGTGATCGGTGCCGATGTGGCCGAAGAGTATGAGCTGGGGCCGGGGGACAGCATTGTTTCCTCACCGGAAACGTTGTTTGATTTTGCCGGTATTTATCCGTTGAAAATGACCATTGCCGGTGTCTTGCAACAAAATCATACGCCCGACGATCAGGCCGTATTTGTTGATCTTAAAACGGCCTGGGTGATTGAAGGCTTGGGGCACGGGCATGAAGATTTAAACAAGACGCGTGACAACAGCGTGATATTAAAACGTTCTGACGACAGCGTGACCGCCAATGCAAAATTATTCCAGTATACGGAAATTACCGAAGAGAACATGGACGGTTTTCATTTTCATGGTGATTCCTCGGTTTATCCTCTAACAGCGGTAATGGCCATTCCCAATGATACCAAGGCCGGGACGTTATTACGGGGTCGTTATCTGGATAATCCACAATACCAGGTCGTACGTCCAACGGAAGTCATCGAAGGTTTGCTGGAGAATATATTTCGCATTAAAAGTGTCATTGATGCGGTGATTGCCATTGTGGGACTTGCCACGGTGTTAGCAATTATTCTGGTGTTTGCACTCTCAGTACGTTTACGGCAACGGGAACTGATGACTATCTTCAAGCTGGGTTGCAGCCGCATGACAGCAGTGAGATTGATTGCAGCAGAAATCGTCATTATTGTGCTGGTTTGTAGTCTAATTGGTGCGAGTCTGCTGTATGTAGTGCAGGCCAATTCGGAAACATTGGTTAGAATGTTAATATTAAGTTAATAATATTTTGTGTTGCCTAAGTATGAATAAGAGATTTCAGGTATGGCTCATTTCCATGCTGCTGCTTGTCACTATGGTGGCAACTGCCGCCGATAAATTAACGGTCTATTCCGTAAATTATCCTCTGGCGTACTTCGTTGAACGCATTGGTGGGGACCATGTCGAGTCTGTTTTCCCAGTTCCACGCGATATAGACCCGGCCTTTTGGGAACCTGCAACAAAGGATATCGCAGCTTTCCAGCAAGCGGACGTAATTTTGTTAAATGGGGCAGGGTATGCCCGGTGGCTCAAGCGTGCCAGCCTGTCACACCGAAAACTGGTCAACACCTCTGCTGCATTCAAGAAAGACTATATCCGTGTTACGGGAACCGCGACTCACCAACATGGTCCGGCTGGCGATCATTCTCATGCCGGCACTGCATTTACTACCTGGTTGGATTTTAGTCAGGCGATTCAACAAGCAAAATCGATTCAACTCGCACTGGAAAAGCGCCGTCCCGAATATGCGGATGTATTCCGACGAAATTATACTGTGCTGG
>JAHEIJ010000339.1 GCA_024639445.1 Gammaproteobacteria bacterium | reverse complement strand
TGGAGGGCGAGAACCGTGACCGGCTGATTGAAGTGGAGTGGGGTGCTGCCGCGGATGAAACCTACCCGGTGGATATCGCCGTCGAGGCCTATGACCGTTCCGGCCTGTTGCGCGATATCACCGCGGTACTCGCTAATGAAAAGATCAATCTCAACGGTGTGAATACCGCCACCGACAAGCAGGATGGCATCGCGCGCATGAGCCTGACGCTTGAGATTGCCGATATTAACCAGCTGAGCCGGGTGCTGACCCAGATCGGGCAGTTGCCCAACGTGGTCGAGGCAAGACGGAAGGTTTAATCCGGATGACTCGAACTACCGGATAAGCCTCAACAGATTGATGTGCTGATATGCAAAGCCGGATTATTGACTGACGCTACTTGCTGCCACCACCGCCAGTATCGCCCCCGGTGTCATCGCCACCACCCTTTGTCACAGTCAGATCCATTGAGTTTGTATTGCCAGCAGCGTCAAACGCAACGGCTGTAATCACATGCGCACCATCGGCCACCTTGCGTGTGTTCCATGTGTAACTGAGGTGATTTCCTGAAGCCACGCTTTTCAGGCTACCATCTATGGAACATTCGATCCGTACGACGCCAACATTGTCTGATGCCGAGATTTCGATATTCACTCTGCCGGAAACAACCGCGGAAGCGGATGGACTCAGAATATTGACCGAGGGCGGGACGGCGTCCTGAACGGGATCATCTTCCGGCTCGGGTTCCGGGTTGCCACCTGTGCCGCCGACTGCGGCCGCGACTGCAGCGGCTGCATTGATACGTCCATGTCCGAAATAGATATCCTGCCCCGGCGTCCCCAGATCCTCGCTGGTATCCATCAGGATGCTTTCCACTTCTTGCGGGGAAAGTGCCGAATTGCCAGCCATGACCAGTGCGGCCACTGCCGCAGTGACCGGACTTGAAAACGAGGTGCCGCTGACTGCCTGGTAACCGCCTCCACGCCTGGTTGTCCATATACCGGATCCCGGTGCGGATACATCAACGAAATTGCCATACGTTGACCAGCTGGCCAGGCTGTCACTGGAGGTCGTCGCCGAAACTGAAATTATGGCAGGATGCGGCGATGTACCGGACTCGTTTCCTGAATTACCCGCCGATACAAATACCAGGCCACCTTTGCTGCGCATGTAATCAGCCGCACTGCGGACACTGGAGCTGCCAGAAGCCCCATAGCTGATATTTGCAAGGTTGGCGCCATTATCGGCTGCATAGGTGACGCCATTGGCAATGTGGCTTGTGTAGGCCGAGCCATCAAGCCGGCTGATTCGTACTGGCATGACCCTGGCATTCCACGCGACTGAAGTAACGCCCTTGTTGTTGTTGCTTAATGCAGCAATAACACCGGAAACCATGGTGCCATGGCCATTTACATCAGACGTGTCCGGGTTGTTATCATAAATGTTCCAGCCGGGTACCAGCTGACCTTGCAGATCCGCATGACTTGAATCAACGCCAGTGTCCAGTACGGCCACAATCACACCATCGCCAACCGAGTTATCCCATGCTGCAGGCGCGCCAATTTTAGGTAAATGCCAGGCATTATCAAAGTATGGATCATTCGCTGTTGTCTCATCGAACTTCAGCAAATAGTCTTTTTCAGCAAAGTTGATATTTTTATTGTGGGAAAGGGCTGCAATTACGGCTTCTTCTGCATTCGGGGGGACATTAATGATATGAATATTTAGCTTGGGAATTCGTCCTGTCTTACGCCCCCCGATGTGCCTGATGATTTCCTCCATTTGAGCAGTCCCAATGCCCGCCTGTGGTTGCACCAGCACACGACCCGGTGCCCAGTGATCCGAGGGAGGGGCAGCCTGGGCGAGAGAGAGGAATAAAGAAAGACCGGTAAAGATGAACCCGAATATTAGTGCCTTCGATCTGCTGTAAGACATGCGGACTTGCCCCCTGGAAAGAATTTACTGATTTACATACACCGTTATGCTGTCAGAAGCTGATTATTTTTATGGTGATGCCAGTCAAGAATTGACTTCTAATTAAGATTAGTCTTAATTCATGCAATGTTCATGCACGAAAGCAAATAACAATCTTTCTCAACAGCTTGTGTAAAGAACGTATCTTTCTTTACCTGAAAAACAGTAAAGATCGCCAACAAAAAGTTAAGTTTCCCGACGAAAAGGGCACTCTGGAGAGGAGTCGATCTGCTACTTTGTGCCCAGGCAGATGTCCCCTGAAAATTAATGTACCCGGAAATAGATTTTTCCCAAGGCTGCAATAGGAGATTCTGCAGTGACGAAGTTACGTATTCCCGATCAGAAACCGGCCGAGGTGCATAAAGGGAAATGACCCTGAACTATAAAACGGGAACAATACCAATTATGGTGGCAATCTTGTAGATACCGAGCCAGATTGCGGCTGCAATAAGCACCCATTTAAAGCTTTCAACAGCCATGGATCATTCCCGAATTTCCTCTCAAAGATATTCATTAGATTTAGCGCCCAA
>JAHEIJ010000338.1 GCA_024639445.1 Gammaproteobacteria bacterium | reverse complement strand
AAATTCTCATCCGATGCTGCGGTCTCGCTGTCGATTTCCTGCTCGGCCGTTGCTTGTTTTTCGTCCGGATTTTCCTGTGGGACGTTGTTGTTGCTCATAGCTGCTCCACTTACGTACTCAAAGATTGGGGTTATTCAAAGTCAGAACTATGCTTGATATAGGGTTGTTCAGTCTGAGCTCAAGAGTGAGCTGAGGATTTTTGCCGTCACATCCACCACCGGGATGACCCGATCGTAGGCCATGCGGGTGGGACCGATAACCCCCAGCACCCCGACCACCTGATCCTCTACCTTGTAGGGCGCGGTCACTACGGAACACTCCCCAAAGGCGGAGTAACCGGATTCTTCACCGATAAAGATCTGCATCCCCTCGGCATGGATGGAATGATCCAGAATATGCAGAATATCGCGCTTGGTACTGAAGGCCTCAAAGAGCTGACGCAGTTTGTCCATATCCGCCATTTCAGCGTAATGCATCAGATTGGACTCGCCGGCAATCACATAATCATCCGATTGACTGCTCTCGACGATCTGGTCCGCCATTTCCACCGCCGTCTGCATCAGCGTATGCATATCGTCGCGGGCCTGCTCCAGGCTATCGACGATATGTTGTCGAATTGAACTGAGTTCCTTGCCGGCGAATTCCGCATTTAAATAATTGGCGACCTGGTGCAACTCCTCAGTCGAGAACTGGCGATTGGTATGGATAATCCGGTTCTGCACCTCCTGGTCATTGATGACCAGGATCACCAGAATCCGGTTGGATGTCAGGGGCAGAAACTCAATGTGTTGCAGGATCACGGTATCCCGGCGCGGCAACATAACCAGCCCGGCAAGATTGGTGACCTCGGACAACAGCGACGAGGCTGAACCAATGACTTTCTGTCTTTCAGTGCTATCGAGTTTGAGCTTGAGTTGGTCCACCACGTTGCTGCGAAGCGGCTTAATAGTGAGAAGCCGATCCACAAACAGCCGGTAGCCCTGTACCGTCGGAATCCGCCCCGCCGAGGTGTGGGGAGAGGCGACCAGTCCCAAATCTTCCAGATCGGCCATCACATTGCGAATGGTGGCCGGGCTAAGATTCATGCCCGAATCGCGCGCCAGGGTACGTGAACCAACCGGTTGGCCATCCAGGATATAGCGCTCCACTAATGTTTTTAGCAGAGTTCGAGCGCGATCATTTATAATGGGATCATTCGACACGACAGTAACCAGGTAATAACAATAAACAAACAGGTATGAAACTAAATTAGCACTCAAAATAATAGAGTGCTAATCAGCAAGAAAGTTACAATTCAGCGCCGCTACTGTCAAGAAAACCGCGCTTTCCCGGCTGTAACCTGACTGTGACTAAGTTTCTGTCTGAACTAGGAATTTTTCATGGATAATGCTTTTAACTGCATTGGGCTGATTGGCAAGTACGGCGACCCAGGCGTCGCGAGTACCGTAGTGGATCTAAGCCGTATCCTGCAGGAGCGCGGCTGTGAAGTCATTCTTGAAGATCAAACAGCCGAGTCAATGGCCGATCTTCAGCTTCCCTCCGCCAGCCAGGCGGATATTGCCACCCGCTGTGATCTGGCTATCACCGTCGGCGGTGACGGCACCTTACTTAACGCTGCCCGTAACCTGGTTGACAACGATGTGCCTTTGCTGGGTGTGAATCTGGGTCGCCTGGGTTTCCTGGTGGATGTTTCACCGGAAGAAATTCACAAGCGCATGAATGAAATTCTGGACGGCAAGTTTGAGGAGGAACACCGCATCTTGCTCACCACCACCATTCAACGCCATGACGGCGGTGCCAGCAGCATCGGTGACGCCTTGAATGATACCGTCATTCATAAATGGGAAGTGGCGCGCATGATCGAGACGGAAACCTACATTAACGGTAAATTCGTTAATAACATGCGCTCCGACGGCCTTATCATCTCAACCCCGACGGGGTCCACCGCCTATGCCTTGTCGGCCGGTGGTCCCATTCTGGAACCGGACATGCAGGCCATGATCATTGTGCCTATCTGCCCGCATACCATGAGTTACCGACCCATCGTGATCGACGGCGACAGTGAGATTGAAATCTACGTGAAGGAGAATCCTCACTCCCATGCGCAGGTCACCTGCGACGGTCAGATTAATCTCGGCGTGGTGTCGGGGGACAAGGTACAAGTCCGCAAAAAAGACAAGTTCCTGCGGCTGATCCATCCGCTCAAGCATGACCATTACCACATTCTGCGTGAAAAGCTGCACTGGGGCGGCCATTCCTGACATCGCTTATGCTGACTCATATCCATATCTGGAACTTTGCCATCGTAGAAAGCCTGGACCTGGAACTGGAAGCCGGTCTGACCGTCCTCACCGGTGAGACCGGGGCGGGCAAATCCATCCTGCTTGATGCCCTCAACCTGGCGCTCGGTGACCGGGCCGACACCGGGGTCATTCGCCATGGGGCCGATAAGGCGGAAATCAGTGTCACCTTCCGCACCCATAAT
>JAHEIJ010000337.1 GCA_024639445.1 Gammaproteobacteria bacterium | reverse complement strand
TATCAGCATTTGGCGTGACCCGCGTAAGATCCACATTGCCTTGTGTCGGCACAACTCTAACTTCATAGGCTATGCCTGCCTGGGCCTCAAAACTGTAAAAAAGATCGGTGGTGAAAAAACCGCCACCACCATATGTCGCGGCGGTTCTGGCCAGCGCACCCACGGTTAAGCGGTTCGTGGTGGCTTCAATGGTATAAGTCGTGGCAGATAAACTGGTACTAAGTGGAAATGCATACACTGTACCAGTGTAATCCGCGATAAAACTAACGTTTTCGTAAATACCATCTGTCCAGGAAATACCTATAGGTGTAGCAGTTGGATTTACAAGAGGATCTGAAGCATACACGTATAAAGCCGTATCACCTGAAGTATTGACTAACGAAACTGTATAAGGCGTCCCGGCAACCACGTTAAAATTATATGTAGGAGGAACAGCACTTGAAGTTGGATCGAATGATCCCGATACCGCTCCGCCATCAAGACCAAAAATGTCACCGCCACCACCGTCACCCCCGCCGCCGCCACAGGCAGATAGCAACGCGGCAATAGCTAAAACGAAAACACGCAACAGCGAGTGAGATGTTTTACCTGCTGATTTATTGGTATCCCAAGCTGTAAATACAAACATGTTACTTACCCCATAATTTTATAATTTCTCATAAACCCCAGCATAACCTGGCGTTTATTCCCTGTTTAGTTTGGTATCTGATCCATCAGATATGCTCAGTATTTGAAGTGGACTACGCGATCAAAATCTGCAAAGTTTGAATTGTTACATGTTCCTGAATGTACGGATTTACATTAGACATACAACAAACCAAAGATTTGTATATTAAGTAATACGATCGTTTGATGCCTCAAAGCAAACGGTTAATTGATGCAATTGATATAGATTAATATTGAGCATGTTACTTTGTGACGACCATCACATTCTCCAGGCATTTATAAAAGAAGGCAGAAGCCAGGCGTAACATCACTCTCCATGAATCCTGATGCCAGTTGCAAAACGATGCTTGTATATTGTTGTAGCGTTTTTCTTAGGCGGATTCGTCCATAAACTCGTTGTTTGATACATCCGCTTCTCCGGCTTGAGATCCACCTCGCTGTATCTAGTGGCTGCGCTTTTGCCGCGACGTAGACAGTTTCCCAATACTCTTCATGACCGCCACGGTGCAACCCCGGGAAGTGGCCCAACTCCGTACTCTGGGCACGGTGGATGTTGGATGTAATCACCAAACCCTTCGATCCCATGATCCTGTCGGATCAGATCCGCAAAATCTGGGCGGATATCGCCGGAAACCCCCGCGGCCGGTGACAGACGCCGCAAATTAACCCTTGTCATAATAATTTAATAGTGCAGCCCTTGATTTATTTTATAAGTCGACTATATTAGTAGATTATTAAGTACTAACCATGGAGATAATAATATGACTGGCTTAATCAAGAATTTCCCCAATGATGGCGTGGTGACCATTAACCGCGTGATCCTGAAACCCGAATACACCATTGATGACCTGCAGGAACGCGTGGCCTTCCTGTGCGAAAACGTCAAGACCTACCACTCTGACACCGGCTTCGTCGGCGGCTTCGTGGCGCTCAACAGCGGCCAGGTTTCCAATGAAGGTTCCACCATCGGCCAGGCGGTAGAAAGCCCGATGAAGGACAAGGAAGCCCTGATCATCACCTTCTGGAAGACCTTTGCCGAGCATGAAGCCTCCCACAAGAGCGAAACCTTCCAGCCCCTGTTCGAGTCGGTGCTGGAGCTGTGTGAAAACGGCAACGAAGAAATTGCTTATGAAATGATGTGGTCCGGTGCCGCCTATTCGCCTGAAGAAGCCGAAGCAGCGCGTAAAGCCAAGGAAACCTATGCCGCTTAAGCACTGATCTGGATCAACAAGTTAGCACTAATCGAAAGCGCGCCACCCGGCGCGCTTTTTTATTTCGCCTTTCAAAAAACCCTACAGTCCATCAGTATATTAATAGTTCCTAAATAAATTGAAGCAGTTAGCTAAAAAGTAATACCTGAGTAAAGAAGTAGAATAAATTCAACTTATATGAATCTAGGTAATACTATTGTTTTTCAAGGATAAATCCCCTTCCCTTTGATTTGAAAAAGGTCTAACTTATGGGCCCGGACTGCAACTGGGTCCGAAAAATAATCATTCAAACTTACGCAAAAGGACGGTGATATGTCCAAGCTAGTCAATCCACACGGCGGTGGCGATCTCAAGCCGCTGTTGCTCGAAGGCAAGGCACTCGACGCTGAATTGAAAAAAGCGGCCAGCCTGCCCAAAGTCAGTGTCAGTTCCCGTGAAGCCGGCGACATCATCATGCTGGGTATCGGCGGCTTTACCCCGCTGGATGGTTTTATGACTCACACCGATTGGCAACGGGTGTGTGACGGCATGATGATGGCCAATGGTCTGTTCTGGCCTATTCCCATTACCCTCTCCACCGACAATGCCACGGCGGACTCCTTCAAGGAC
>JAHEIJ010000092.1 GCA_024639445.1 Gammaproteobacteria bacterium | reverse complement strand
TCCAGCAAACCGCGTCATTGCCAAAGTTTACCCCCCAGACATAGGTCTTGTTAGGCAGGCGTTCATCGTAGTGGGTCATGTTATCCATGACCGGCTTGGCCTCGCGGTGCTGCCTGTCGATCGAGGATGAGAACACCATCTCAAGCACCATGTCGAACAGATAAAGAATCGGGTTCGACGGTGGCTTGTTCACAAAAACGGTACCTTCGGGATAAGCCTTCTGGAAGCCACGGAAGGTCATCCGGAAGGTTGGCCAGGGCCGCATGGCGAGCGAGGGACGGAGCGGGCAGGCTGAGCCTTCTTCTTCTGCTTTCGGCGCAGCATCCGCCTCGCGGAAACCGTAAATCTGCTGAATGGGTTCCCCAGTTTTGTTATCCCTAAGGACGAGGTTGTTGCCGTGTTGCGCCAGCACCTCGAGCTCAAGCTTCTGGCCTTCCACTTCGGGCGTGTAGCCAATCCCGAGATTAGCCATGGCGCAATAGGTCATCACGACATTCTCGCCATCGAGACCCTCATCGTTGCCGGCCAGATGGGGACGCATCAGCTGGGCTTGCGGATGGGCTCGAGCGACCCCGTTGTTCTCGATCACGATAACCTGGCTCGACGGGCTGACATACTCCTTTGCCTCTTCGATACTGTAGTAGCGTGCGGATTCTTTCTGGTTCCTGAGACCAACATGGACCCAGATGTACGGGAACCCATAGAGAACCGCACTGAGAAGGATCGCCGCCCACCAGATTCCACGTGAACCCGCGCCGAAGCCGAAATGGACGATAGTCATCAAGGCCAGGGCCGCCAGCCCAATGGCAAGCAGCCGGTACTCGTTTCGAATGAAGCGTAGCATGTTCTTGCGTTTCACCCGGATCAGCATTTGGCTGACGTCGCCAAGATCGCGGAAATAGAGAAGGCCGATTACGAGTGAGACGGTGAGTCCTAACCAGAACAAGATGTTTCCTAACATATGTCACTCCTATTTCAAAACCATTTTTTATATCAGTAACGATGTGTAATGGGGTTGATATTGATCGACTTCATGCTAATGCCGATGAGTTTACCAAACACGCACCAATCATGAGCGAATTTGGCGCGCTCGCCCTTTAATTGCTCAAAACTGGTGCGGTTTTTCGCTTAAAACAGCCATTTTACATGGCCCGGTTTTTGCTTTTCTCTATATAACCAGACCTGCTTGCTGGACCTTTTTTTGACTCAAGAGGATTTGAATTATGTCAGCAGCGATTGAACAGAGCTTTCTACCTTCAGCCAGGTACCTCGTTAATCACGATATCATGCACTGTACCGCGGAGGGTGTTGTGGGTAACCACCTGTACTCCGGACGCGCCCTTGGGCTTTCCGAACCCTGGGACATGATCCAGTTGCATCCGGATCTGCAACCCCTGTGGCCCGAGATTATCGATCACTATAAACGTATAGGTCTAAGCCATTCTAAAGACGTCATATGGAACACGGATGTGAAACACCTGGGAATGCACATCGGTTATCATCCCTCTGTATTCTTTTTCGGTCCGCATGAATGCAAATACTGGGGCGATAGTGAGTGGCTGGAAACGGTTGAATATATCAACTCCAAGAATAACTTCATGGCATTGGCTGAAGAGCTCGGGGTTGATGTCCCCAAAACCCTGTGTTTCGATAATATCGAGGCCATCGGGCCCGATACGATACGGGAAATTGTCTACCCCTGTTATCTGAAGGCCGCGATATCTGTTTCCGGCGTGGGCATATACC
Source organism: Gammaproteobacteria bacterium (assembly GCA_024639445.1). Classification (GTDB taxonomy): domain Bacteria; phylum Pseudomonadota; class Gammaproteobacteria; order UBA6429; family Thiohalophilaceae; genus JAHEIJ01. Next base: position 6,312 of record JAHEIJ010000092.1, on the reverse strand, counting down.
GTTGTGAAGATGAATTCGAGTTCCGGGAGGCACTGACAAAATTTGATGAAGATGTGCCGGTGCAGGTGCAGGAAGAAGTCAAGACAGAAATATTTTTAAATATGCAATATAAGGTTGAAGGTGATCAGCTGATTCGCCTGGCCGCGAGTGAACAGATACTGGATGGGTTTGTGCATCAGGGGAATCGTGTTCCGGCCAGTCATGAACCCTGGGAAACCATCGAGCCTATGGCCATTTGGTTAAAAGACCATGGGATGAAAGGCATATTTGCCCTTGATGTTGCTGTAGTACAAACAGAGCAGGGATTACGTTTTCCGGCGATTGAATGTAACCCGCGTTTTAATGGCGCTTCCTATCCAACGTTGATTGCGCAGAAACTCAATATCCCTGTATGGAGTGCCATTACGATATCGACCGGGTTCAGGACGCTGGCAGAAATCGATTTCAGTGATATCGAATTTAATAAAAAAACAGGCCAGGGTGTCATTATTGTTAATTGGGGAACAATACTGGAAGGTAAACTGGTTATTCTGCTAGCGGGTTCACCGACATATCAGCAAGCCCTGGCAGTAGAAATTGCGACTCGTCTTTGATACGGTTGTAAACCTTATAACCCGATGCATGGGCATCGGGTTTTGTTTACATCCTGAAAGTCAAATATGAGTCAAACAGGAACTTATTCGCTCATGGTTCATGGTGGAGCCGGGGCACTGGACAACGTTAAGGACGATAAAACCGCAGTACGTTACCTGGAAAGCATTCGTCGCATCCTGGAACATGGCCGCGAGGTAATGGAATTAGGTGGTTCTGCCTTGCAGGCAGTTGAAGCGTGCGCCTCCTTACTGGAAGACGATCCGGTTTTCAACGCGGGATGTGGTTCGGTACTCAACGAGAATGGCAAGGTAGAAATGGATGCCGCTATCATGGATGGACGTGATTTATCAGCCGGTGCGGTGGCGGCCATCGACAATATCGCGAATCCTATTCAACTGGCGCGCCTTGTCATGACTGAAAGTGAGCATGTCATGTTAATCGCCGAGGGTGCCATGCGCTTTGCGGACCATTGTGGCATGGAGCGTGCGCCGGAGAACTATTTTTATACCCCTGATCGTGTCGAGCAATTAAAACAGGCGCGCCTCAAAAACAAGATTATGCTTGATCATGATGATACCGAGGAAGACAGCGAGGATCAAAAATACGGAACCATTGGTGCGATCGCGCTAGACCCGATGGGGAATCTGGCTGCTGCGACATCGACAGGCGGTATCGTCAACAAGCGAATGGGCCGGGTCGGCGATTCACCCATTGTCGGTTCCGGTGTGTACGCTGATAATGAAACCTGTGCGGTTTCCGCCACCGGTTATGGTGAAGATTTTATGCGCACGGTTATCTCCAAGACAATTTCCGACTTTATTTATATGAAAGAGATGAATGCCGATGCGGCAACACGCGCAGGCATCGAGTATCTAACACGCAAGGTAAAGGGGCGTGGCGGAGTCATTGTTATTGATCACAATGGTAACTGTGCCAGTGGATTCACCACCAAAAAGATGATTCATGGCTGGATCGAGCATGGCGGGGAGGCAGTGGTACGTTTCTGAACCATTTCACAGGTGTATGCAAGTTTGTATACTTAATGGTTATCCACACCTGATAAGGCACTAGCCATGAAAGTCTTCGGCGTCGACTTCACCAGCCGGCCGCGCAAAGCCAAACCCATCACCTGTGCGGAATGTCGGTTTGATGGCCAGGTTTTGACCCTTACTAGCATAGATAGCTTCGCTAATTTTACGGCCTTTGAGACCTGGCTGGGCTCTCCGGGTCCCTGGATTGCCGGACTGGATTTTCCCTTTGGTCAGCCGTGCAAATTGATCCAGAATCTGGGTTGGCCTTCGACATGGTCTGACTATATGGCATTGATTGCCACTATGCCACGCGAAGCATTCGTGCAACTACTGGAAGACTACAAGCAGGATCGTGCCGTCGGCGATAAGGAGCATCTACGTGAGACAGACAGGCTCGCGAAATCGGCCAGCCCCCAGAAACTTTATAATCCACCGGTGGGGAAAATGTTTTATGAAGGCGCGAAACGTTTGTATCGCTCTTCCCTGAACATTGAGCCATTGCGGCCCACAAATGACAATCGAACCGTCATCGAAGTGTATCCCGCATTTTTTATCCGGCGTTATATCGGACGGACGCCCTACAAGTCCGATAGTCGCGCCAAACAAACACAGGAAAAACAGACAGCTCGCATTGAGTTAATACAGGCGTTACAAGCAAAAGCATTTCAACCTGAATATGGGTTTAGTATCGCACTAAGTTCGGAGTTGCGTGATCGTCTTGTTGAGGACGTGGCGGGGGATGAACTCGATGCCTTTATTTGTGCCATCGAGGCGGCCTGGAGCTGGAATCGGCGCAATGAGAACCTGGGTATACCTCAGAATGTCGATCCTGCTGAAGGCTGGATCGTTAGTCAGGGATTACAGTCATAATTAACCCGTCATGCGTATCTGTTCCCGGTAAGCGCTGGGGGACTGGCCCTGCCAACGTTTAAACGCCCGGGTAAAATTACTTTGTTCAGAGAATCCAAGCAGGTAAGTGATTTCACTGAACGACAAACTGGTGTCATTGACATATTCTTTCGCCAATTCCTTTCGCGTCTCGTCTAACAATTCCTTATATGTCGTACCTTCCTCTTTGAGCTTGCGTTGTAAGGTGCGTTGACTGAGATGTAATGATTTAATCACATCATCTTCGGTAAAGTTTCCACTGGGTAGCATGTCCAGTAGTTTTGCCTTTACCTGGCTGGTGATGTTGTTTTTGTCGAGCCGCGCCAGATAATCAACGATGATTTTCTCATTGGTCCTGGCCATTTCCGCGTTGGAGGTGGGCAAATATTTCGTCACATCTTCTTTATCAAAATACATCGTGGTATTTGGACTGGAAAAGTGAATGGGAGCTTTGAAGAGTTCCTCAAATTGTTTAAGGCCCGCAACGGGTTTGGGGCGTCGTATCTCGATTAATACAGGATTGAGTTCGGGGCCAAAGCAGGAGCGACACATATCAACAATCAGTGCCAGGCCGGCGTCCATTGCCTCATAGGCCGGTTGGATACCACGCCAGGAATCATCAATTCCCATCCTGAACATATAACCCTTGTCCGTCTCTTCAAAAGTCGCTGTTGCCGCGGTATTGACGATGCGGATATAGCGTGCGGCGCGTGACAAGGCATCGTACAAGGTGTTGCTAGCCAGCCAGGTATAGCCGAGTGCATGCAAGGTAGTGGGATGCCAGAAGCTCGCGGCTTTCAGGCCAAAGCAGGGATCACCGGAGGCTTTAGCGGCCAACTTCCACAGGCTGGTAACCGCCGGATATGAGTAACGGGCATTGGGATCGTTCATGCGACTCGGGTCAAGCCCGGCACGTTTTAATATGGTGCGGCTATCCAGGCCTTCGGCATCCATTGCCCTGGTGATCAATAACACTACAGAAGATAGTGTGCTCGGCAGCATTCAATTCCTCCCAAATTCGACCTCAAAACAGGGATAAGTGCTTGGCGCGTCAGGCCAAGCCCCTGCATCCGTTAGGACATAAAGTTACCCCAGGTTGGCTGTACATGCCGTTGTTCAGGTTAACAGCCCTGTCATCCCAGTCAAGGTAAGGAGGTAACAATGAAACACGTCAACCCCCCATATAGCGTTACCCAGCGCACATTAGCGCGTGAAATTACCTACGTTGGGGTAGGGCTGCATAGCGGACGTAAAGTCTCTATGACTGTACGGCCGGCCGACCCGGATACGGGCATTATGTTTTTGCGTACTGATGTTGAAGCCGGGCGTGGTTTGATCCCGGCACGTTGGTATTCGGTGTCAGATACGCGCATGTCGACCACGCTGGAAAATGAGTATGGTACTTCAATTGCCACGGTTGAGCATTTGTTGGCCGGGTTGTCGGGTTGTGGTATCGACAATGCCTTGATCGAAATTGATGGTCCGGAAGTGCCCATTATGGATGGTAGCTCAGCGCCGTTTGTGAACTTGATAGAACGCATTGGCACCACTGATCAGGACAATCAGCGTTTCGCAATCTGGATCCAGAAGCCGATTGATATGCAGATTGATGACAAGTATGCGGTGCTGTTGCCGAGTCGGATTCCACGTATTACCGTGAGTATTGATTTCCCGCATTCAGCGATCGGATTCCAGACTTTTTCAGTGGAATTGATTAATGAGGCGTTTCGCAAGGATATTGCGCGGGCCCGCACCTTTGGCTTTTCGGATCAACTGACTCAACTGCAACAACATGGCCTGGCTTTAGGGGGCTCGCTGCGGAATGCCGTATTGGTAGATGGCGACAGGATTGTGAATGACGAGGGGCTGCGCTATGAGAATGAATTCGTGCGGCATAAGATTCTGGATTGTTTTGGCGATTTGAGTCTGGCGGGAATGCCGGTGATAGGACACTATTATGCCCATAAGCCCGGCCATCATATTAACACCTTGTTGTTGAACAAGTTGTTTGATTCGCATGGCTCCTGGTCTTATGTCTCAATTGACGATTACAATAGATTCATGGGCATTGCGGTAAATAACTCGATAAAGGAATTTGACCAAGAGGTTGCCGAAGTTCACCCAATACGTGCCAAGAAGAAGCAACAAAAGTGATTCGATAAGGCAGGGATACTTTTCCTATCATGCTTCGGTTTCTATTGGGCGAGGTCGGCGGTTTTCATCAATGGCAACATAGGTGATTTCCGCTTCGGCTGCTTTGTGAACTTCATCCTTACCGCGGTTACGTTCGGCATAGGCGGTAACATGGATCCGAATCGAAGTGTTGCCGATCTTTATTACTTTGGTATAGAGACTGACGATGTCACCTACGAACACGGGTTGAATGAAGCGAAACTCGTTAACGGCCACGGTAACAATGCGGCCATTTGCGCGCCGAAAGGCTTCAATGCTTCCGGCAATATCAACCTGTGACATAAGCCAGCCGCCGAAGATATCACCGGAGGCATTGGTGTTGGTTGGCATCGCCATTATCCGTATTGCCGGCGATTGATCGGCAGGCGGGGCGTTGTCATCACTCATAAAGAGTTAATGTCCCTCATACATCCCGATAATAGTATCTTCATATTTTTCAATCAGGCAATTGCGTTTAAGTTTCAGGGTAGGGGTGATCAGGCCGGCTTCAACGGTCCAGGGTTCAAGTGTGGCCTCGACTCGAAAGATTTTGGCGTAGCCCGGAAAGGGCGCCAGTTTTTCCTTGATACGTTTCAGTAGTTCCTGTTGGACGACTGGAATATCCAGACTGCTTTCCTTATCAGCAGGGACAGAGAGTGATTTCGCCAGTTTTTCCCAGTTGGTTCGATTGAGTACCACCAGGGCCGAGAGAAATGGCTTGCCCTCACCGACAATCATGGCCTGTTCAAACAAGGGTTCAGTGCTGATTGCCAGTTCCAGGTCTGCCGGCGGGACTTTTTCGCCATTGGCCATGACGATGATTTCCTTGAGCCGGCCGGTTATAAAAATATGCTCACCTTCAATTCGGCCGAGATCGCCGGTGTGTAACCAGCCGTCCTCATCAATGATGTCTTTGGTGGCTGCTTCATTATTCCAGTAGCCAAGCATCAGGCCGGGGCTGCGAACCAGTAATTCATTATTGCTACCGAGTTTCACTTCAACATCAGGTAAGGCCTGCCCGACACTGGCGGGTTTGTTGTCCGACGGGCGATTACTGCTGACAACCGGCCCCAGCTCGGTCATGCCATAGCCCTGGGTAATGGTCAGTCCCAGCCCGATAAAAGTCTGGGCGACATCAATGGACAGGGGTGCGCCACCGCTGATGGCCAGACGTATGCGGCCTCCCAGCTTTTGGATGATTTTGTGCGCCACAAGTTGATTCAATAATGGCCAGAACAACAACGGCAAGGTTTTATGCTCGCGACCCTGTTGTTTCAAGAACCGTTGCCAGCCGACATTGACGGCTGCGTTAAACAGTTTACCGGCAATGGCCGGCTTCTCAGTCAGTTGGACCTTGATCTTGTTGTAAACCCGTTCAAAGATTCGCGGTACGGTCACCAGAATAGTGGGTCGAATGATGGTTAAATCTTCACCCAGTTGTTCGATAGAACGTGAATAGGCAACCATGGCACCTATCAGCATTGACATGTAGTAGCCGACAGTTCGTTCAAACATGTGTGAAAGCGGTAAGAACGAGAGAAAAACATCAGTAATGTAAAACTTTTCACAGGAAGCGGCACTGGCAGCGTTCCATAGAATATTGTAATGCGACAGCATGACGCCTTTG
>JAHEIJ010000091.1 GCA_024639445.1 Gammaproteobacteria bacterium | reverse complement strand
GGAGGATTCCGGCCGCACATGAGGGCAGCGCCCGTTCTCCACATCCATATATTTTCAGGAGCACTGTGATCTGGCCTTGATTAACGAAATTATCAGGACGGGTCTGTATGACCGCGAATTCCTGGTGCAGTACACCAACTCGGCCGAGCTGGTGAACATGGATGAGAACAGCACCGAATACGGCATGTTCCTGCGTTTTGAGGTACCGAAAGAGGAGGGTTGTTTTGATCCCCAGAACAAGCTGTGGTGGGACCGCGACCTCAACAAGCCCATCTCGACCCACACACCGGGTGCCGATCCCTTCCTGATGGGTGACTTCCAGCTGGCTGACGGCACGCCGGTCAAACCCGCCTTCCAGTTATTAAAGGAACGGGTGGAGGAATACACCCCGGAATGGGCCGAAGACATCACAGGCATTCCGGCCGAAACCATCAAGCGCCTGGCCCACGAAATGGGCATCACCGCGCGGGATGAGAAAATCGAATTACCCATTGCCTGGACCGACGTGTGGGACAACGAACACGAAAGCGTCACCGGCAACCCGGTGTCCTTCCATGCCATGCGTGGCCTGGCCGCCCACTCCAATGGCTTCCAGACCATTCGTGCCATGGGCATCCTGATGTCCATCCTGGGCACCATCGACCGCCCGGGCGGCTTCCGCCACAAGGCCCCGTTCCCGCGCCCCATCCCGCCCTGTCCCAAGAGCCCGAATTCCCCGGATGACGTGCAGCCGAATACGCCGCTCAATGGCATGCCCCTGGGCTGGCCGGCGGATCCGGACGATCTGTTCGTGGACGAGAAAGGCGAGCCGGTGCGTATCGACAAGGCCTTCTCCTGGGAGCACCCGCTTTCCGTGCACGGCCTGATGTACAACGTCATCACCAATGCCCATCGCGGCGATCCCTACCGTATCGATACCCTGTTGCTGTTCATGGCCAACATGGCATGGAACTCCTCCATGAACACCGACAACGTACGCAAGATGCTCAACGACAAGGATGAAGACGGGGAGTACAAGATTCCGTTCATCGTCGTGGCTGACGCCTTCCAGTCGGAAACCGTCGCCTTTGCCGATCTGGTGCTGCCCGATACGACTTACCTGGAACGCCATGACGTGATGAGTATGCTGGACCGGCCGATTTCCGAATACGACGGCCCGGTGGACTCGGTGCGTATTCCGGTGGTACCGCCGACCGGCGAATGCAAACCGTTCCAGGAAGTCCTGATCGAACTGGGCTCACGCCTGAAACTGCCGGCCTTTACCACCGAAGACGGCAAGCGCAAGTTCCGCGACTACCCGGACTTTGTCACCAACTTTGAAACCGCCCCCGGTTCCGGCATCGGCTTTCTCGCCGGCTGGCGCGGCAAGGGTGGCGAAAAGCAAATGCGCGGTGAGCCGAACCCGAACCAGTGGAAAATGTACGAAGAGAACAATTGCGTGTTCCACCACGAGATGCCCAAGTCCTACCAGTACATGCGGAACTGGAACCAGGGTTACCTGCAATGGGCCCAGGGCAATGCCCTGACCCGCTATGACGAGCCGATCAACTGCCACATTTATTCCGAGGTGCTGCAGAAATTCCGCCTCGCCGCGCAGGACAAGAACCCGGGTGGCCGCGTGCCACCGGAACGCTTGCGCAAGCGGATAGAAACCCATTTCGATCCGCTGCCGTTTTATTCCGAGCCGCTTGAGTCGCAGCTGACCAACAAGCATACCTACCCGCTGAATGCGATCACCCAGCGGCCCATGGCCATGTATCACAGCTGGGATTCGCAAAATGCCTGGTTGCGGCAAATCCACACTTATAACTACCTGCACCTGCATCCGCAGACCGCCAGGGCGGCCGGCATCGAGGATGAATCCTGGATGTGGGTGGAATCCATGCACGGTAAAGTACGCTGCCTGAGTCGCTATTCCGAAGCGGTGGAACCAGGCACCGTGTGGACCTGGAATGCCATCGGTACGGCCAGCGGTGCCTGGAACCTGGATGGCTCCGCCAATGAGTCCAAACAGGGTTTCCTGCTCAACCATGTCATTGGCGAAGAGCTGCCGGCTAACGAGGCAGGCGAGCACCTGTCCAATTCCGATCCGGTCACGGGTCAGGCCGGCTGGTATGACGTGCGTGTGCGTATTTACCCGGCAGGTAAAGAGGAAGCGGCGGAGACCTTCCCGCAGTACGATGACATGCCCGCCGTACCCGGCACACCGACTCGGCGTAAGTGGCAACAATATTTCGCTGGCAAGTTCAGTAAAGGAGCGAAGTAATGACCCAGTTAGCGTTAGTGATTGATCTTAACGTCTGCGTTGGCTGCCACGCCTGTGTCACCAGCTGTAAACAGTGGAATACCTCCGGTGCAGCCGGGCCGCTGTTTGATGACAATCCTTTTACCAAGGATCCCACCGGCACGTTCTTCAACCGGGTGCAGACCTATGAAATAGGGAATTTCCCACACACGGAAACCCTGCATTTCCCCAAGAGCTGTCTGCACTGTGAAGACTCGCCATGCGTTCCTGTCTGCCCGACCGGCGCCAGCTACAAGCGCGAGCAGGACGGCATTGTGCTGGTGGATTACGACAAGTGCATCGGCTGCAAGTACTGCTCCTGGGCCTGCCCCTACGGTGCGCGTGAATTCGACGAACAGGACAAGGTCATGCGCAAGTGTACCCTGTGCGTGGATCGTCTCTATGACGAAACCCTGCCGGAAGCCGAACGCAAACCGGCCTGCGTGCTCGCCTGCCCGACCAATGCCCGCCTCTATGGTGACGTGCATGATCCCGAATCGGAAGTCTCGATCGCAATTCGCGAAGAGGGCGGTTACCAGCTTATGCCTGAATGGGGCACCAAACCGGCCAACCACTATCTGCCGCGACGCAAAACCAAGGTACACATTCATGAGGATGAACTGGTACGTGTGGACAATCCGCTCAAGAAAGAGGATATCCGCCACGAAACCAGTACCGAAGTCACGCTTGACGACTGGCTCATGTAACATATTCGTATTCGGAGAGAAATCATGCATCCCGCTTTTTCCGTCATATTCCTGACTACCCTGATTGGTACCGGTCAGGGCCTGTTCCTTGCCTTGTTCAGTGGCCAGACTTATTCCGCCGTGAATCTGCTGCCAGCACAACACAGCAGTTTCTATATCACTGGCAGTCTGCTTGCCCTGATATTACTCATCGGTGGCCTGATGGCTTCCTTCTTCCACCTTGGTCACCCGGAACGCGCCTGGCGCGCGGCCAGCCAGTGGCGTACTTCCTGGTTGTCACGGGAAGTTATTGCCCTGCCCATCGTGATGGGACTGGTGTTTTTCTACGGTGTGTTTCACTGGATCAACTGGGAAGTCGATCTATTCGGCAATCAACTTCCGGGGCAGGTCACCCTGATCATCGGCGCCATGGCGTCAGTGGCGGTCTTTTTACTCTACCTGTGTACCGGCATGATCTACGCCAGTATCAAGTTCCTGCAGGAATGGGCCACTTCACTCACCGTCATTAATTATCTGCTGTTTGGTGGTGCTTCCGGCTTTACCATGGCAACCGCCATCGCGGCCTATAATGCCCCGACCCTGGTGGGTTTCTATGGCAGCTGGGCCATCATTCTTACCTTGGCCGGCCTTGTCACCCGCACAGTCTCGCTGTATCGCAATGCCAATATCAAGGCCGTCTCGACCGTGCAGACTGCCATTGGCATACGCCATACCCAGGTACAGCAAAAAGCCATGGGCATGATGGGCGGCTCCTACAACACCCGCGAATATTTCCACGGCAAAACCGCGGCCTTCCTGAAATCCATCAAGTACATTTTCCTGGTACTGGTGTTCCCGCTGCCAATCATGTTGATCGTGGCGGGTATGAAGGCAGACAGCAGTCTGTTACTGATGTTGGCATTTGTCGTGCAATTCGTTGGTCTGATGTTTGAACGCTGGTTCTTCTTCGCCCAGGCGAATCATCCGCAGAACCTGTATTACCAGACGATTTGAGTCAAACACCCTGAATAAAACGCCCGCATCTTGCGGGCGTTTTTGTTTGGGTAGTTGATCAGGATCAACGCGATCGCTGTCGAGGATCTCTAGGCTGCAAGCTGTTACTTCGATACAGGTAAAAAATATGTCGCGCGGCTTCAGTGCCTTACAACTGTTTCTGAATGTGGTGCCCGAGCCCCTGCATGGACGGGCCACCGCCCTGGCCTGTAATCATTTACTGCAAGGCCAGACAATCAGCCGTCGACTCGATGCGTTGGAGGGCAAACGCTTGTGGCTGACGATCCTGGACTCGGATACCCGCCTGCCGTTCCGCTTTGAAAACGGGCACTTGCGTTACGATGCCTGCCGCGACAAACCCGACATTCATATTCGCGGCGAACTGAAATACTTTCTGCAACTGGCGGTTCGTAACGAGGATGCGGATACGCTGTTTTTTGCCCGCCAGTTAAGTATGGAAGGCAATACCGAGGATGGCCTGCTGCTGAAAAACTATCTGGATGCCATGGAGTTTGATACCGAGGCCCACCTTCAGGCCTGGCTGGGCACCTTTATCGCACGCCGTGCCTTACCTGTCCTCAAGCTGGTAAAACCGGGCAAGCGTTTGCAGCAACTTATTACCCGGCTGGATTAATCCGTTTTTTTATTTAAGCACGGCATTCACATTCAACATGCCGGCTTCGCCATGCCAGTAGCCATTACACCATTTGGTGTCCGCCGCCATTAATGCCGTCATGGCATCATTCTGTTCACCCTTAAGTGCGCCATCAAATGCCGCCACGATTTGCTGCATACCTTCTGCCTGGGGAGACAGCCGCAACACATCCACCTGCAATTGCCGCAGGCTCTCGATCTCACCCAATAAGTTTGACGGTAAACCGGATTGCAACTGGATGCCGTTAATCGTGAACAACTCCTGATCTTCCTGGGTCTGTAACGGCATGCCATCGGGATAGTCAATACAACGCAACTCACACTGGTCCTTGGGCACATTATGGGCGCGGGCAGTAAAACAACGCGCCGAGAAAGATAAGGGCATATGCCCATAAGCAAACACTTCAGTCTCCAGCCCCTCAGGGCGTCCTGCCTGCAACTCGCCAAGTGTCCGGGCCGAGAGTTCCAACGGCATGACCCAACGCACCGCGCCGTTTTCCCGTATGAGTTCCAATGAAGATGCGTTGTAAAGATTCAAATGGGGTCCGGCAACAAAGGGCCGGCTGTTTATCAAATGCACGGCCGCCATGTCGTTGGCTTCCACCTTGAAGTCACCGTTCTCACAAATCTTCTGTAATGTTATAAGCTCCGATTCGGCTTCCATCAGCGCCAGGGTCGACAGCACCACTTCCTTACCGGCGGCTTCCAGCTTGTCGGCGATTTCCAGCCAGTCCAGCAGACGTAACTCACGCCGCTTGGAGCAAACCACCTCACCCAGATACACGATATCGACAGGCCAGTCCCGCGCCTGCTTATAGAATGCCTGGACCGTTTCGACAGGCCAGTAATACTGTATGGGACCTAGAGACAATTTCATTTCCGGATTCCCTCCCACTCATGTTCGTTAACCTGTCCCGAGCGTTCAACAGCACATTGGCTGTAGCCCGTTATGTTATTTACCTTCATTGCCAGGGTCGGTGTAATGCACCGAGGGTATGTGACTGCCCTTCTGAAACCTTGTCGAGGCTGGCAACCCACTCTGCTTGCAATTGATAGTTGTCCGGATCCTGATAACAGGCATCCAGCGCAGCACGCATAACTTGGGTTACCTGTGCCACATAGGCGGGACTGCGCTGCCGACCTTCTACCTTGATGGCCGCTACGCCGAGTTTCATCAGCTCGGGAAGAATATCCAACGTGTTGAGACTGGTCGGTTCCTCCATGGCATAAAACACCTCACCACCGACGCGAAAGCGTCCTTTACACAAGGTGGGGTAGCCGGCGGCTTCGTTATGCCGGTAACGATCGATCAACACACCGTTAAGACGCGACTGCCGACCACGCGGGGTTTCTTCCCAGCGGACGGCCTGGGCCGGGGAACACACACCACAGGTATTGGGTGATTCGCCGGTAACATAAGAAGAAAGGATGCAACGCCCTTCCACCATGATGCACAAACTACCAAAACCAAACACTTCCACATCGACCGGACTGCTATCAATTACCTGCCGCACCTGTGACAGGGACAGGACGCGTGGCAGCACCACCTGTTTGATTCTGAACTCATCGTGATAAAACGCGATACTGTGGCGGTTGGTGGCCGAACCCTGCACCGAAAGATGCAGCCGTAATTCCGGATGCTGGCGCGCCGCATAACGCATCAGGCCGGGGTCAGCCATGATCACAGCATCGACTCCCAGGTCGGCGGCTTCATCCACGGCGCGGGTCCATTCTGGCCAATGGCCCGGTTGCGGAAAAGTATTCAGCGCCAACATCACACGTACCCGGTGATCACGGGCATAGGCCATGCCCTGCTGAATTTCATCCACGTCAAAATTCAAACCCGGAAAGTTACGGGCATTGGTGGCATTGCGAAAACCGAGGTATACCGCATCGGCACCATGATCCACAGCGGCCTTCAGCGCCGGCAAACTGCCCGCCGGACAAACCAGATCCATGTGTCGTTTTACTGATTCCAAACTTGCTGCTCCTGTTTTGCACAACCTTGTCGGGTGCCGCGCTGTTGTAGCTCTTGCGCAATCCCGTTTAACACCCGCCACTTCTGGCTGCACCACTGGGGTGCCAGTAATATTGAAGTGGCGGCAGTGCCGGTAAGGCGATGAAAAATAATTTCCGCTGGCGTCAGTTCCACCAGATCGGCCACGCTACGAATGTACTCGTCCATTTTCAGCGGTTGGTACTCGCCCCGGCGCCAGGTATTGGCCAGTTGCGTTCCCTTTACCACGTGCAGGGGATGCAGCTTGAGGCCGTCCACCCCTTCGGCCAGTACCCGCTGCAGTGTCCGGCCATAGTGCCAGGCCGTTTCTCCCGGTAACCCCAGGATCAAATGGGTACAGACCTTCAAACCCCGGGCCCGGGCCGCTTTCACAGCAGTCCGGTATTCTTCGTAATCATGGCCGCGGTTAACGCTTTGCAAGGTCTTGTCAAAGCTGGATTGCAACCCCAGCTCCAGCCACACTTCGTAGCCGCGGGCCTGGTACTCCTGCAATAAGTCCAGCACGGGCGGGGGAACACAGTCGGGCCGGGTTCCCACGCTCATGCCGATCACATCCGGCTCAGCCAGGGCACTGTCATACAACATGCGTAACTGAGCCGGGTCGGCATAGGTATTGGTATAGGCCTGAAAGTAGGCCATATAGCGATGGGCCCCGGTGCGTTTGCGGATCACTCGCCGGCCGGCTTCGATCTGTGTCGCTATCGGTTGCGGCTGTCGGCCATTTGGGTTGAAGGAACTGTTATTGCAAAAGGTGCAACCTCCCCTTCCCTTGCTGCCATCGCGGTTGGGACAGGTAAACGCCGCGTCAATCGAAATCTTGTGAATGCGTTGACCATAACGCTCAGAGATCTCCGATCCGAAGGTGCGCACATATTCATTGAGATGCATCAGCCCACTTCATCCAGCACCCGGCGGCGGAATTTCACATCGAAACGCTTAGCCAGAGCCTCACAGGCGCCAATATCAACCCCTTCTAGACCGTCTACCGCAGTGATGGTGATGTCGGAAATGTGCTCCCGGGCGCAGAGAATGAATTCCAGTAGCTCCGGATAGGCCCCGACAGCAGGCGGACGACAATGCCGATTATAGGTTGTCTCATCCTGCGCATTCAGAGATATCGACAGGGCATCCACACATTCGGCCAACTCGGGCACAACATTACGCTGATAGATCCAGTTCGCCAGACCGTCAGTATTGAGCCGGATTCGCGCACCTGCCTGTTTGAGCGTGTGCGCCACCTGCAACAACTCCGGCAATCGCAGTGTCGGTTCCCCCAGGCCACAAAACACCACTTCCCGATACGCCCTGGAATCGCCTATGGCTGCCAGCATTTGCTCCACACTGGGCTCCTGCCTGAGTTTCAATGGATAGCCCTGCACCTCCCAGTCCTTGTTGAACTTCGGGCAGAACTCACACCGCAGGGTGC
>JAHEIJ010000336.1 GCA_024639445.1 Gammaproteobacteria bacterium | reverse complement strand
CACCCGGCTCGAGGATACGCACCCGTACTTCCGGATAAATAATATGCGGCAACAGATCAATAGCGAGGCGATCGAGTGAGAACACGCCGATCACAACCACGGTGAGTGCTAACATCACGATGGCAACGGGTCGATGTACCGACCAGGATGCAAGTCCTCCACTACGAAAACGTTGACGCATAATCAGTCTGCACTGCTGCTGGATGTTGCCTTTGGTTCAACCGGGGTGATCTCTTTACCGTCACGCAGTCCGATAAATCCTTTTACCACTATGCGATCATCGATTTCCAGACCCTCAAGAATTTCCATCTGGTTACCTAGCAGAATCCCGGTTTGAACCCGGACAGTTTCCACTTTGTTGTCAGGCGTGACGCGGTACACAAATTCTCCCTGGCTGTCATGTCGTATCGCCGCAAATGGGATGTTGCGTCGTGCTGTTGTCTGGGTATCAACAGTGACGCGACACAATTGGCCGGGACGGGCTCCCTCGGGGATGGTCTCAAGTTGGATTTCCATCCTGCCTTTACGCGTTTGCGGATCAATGGTTGGGAAAATCCGTTTTACCCTGGCGGCAAATTGTTTTTCACCCAGCGCATCGATTCGTACCTGTACTGCATCATTGATTTTGATATTACTGAGTAATAGCTCCGAGACCGGTACAACGATCTTGATTTCGTTGGGGTCGAATACAGTCAGGATATGGCTATGGACAGGTACCACATCACCTGTCTCTTTCAGGCGCTCACTGATGATGCCGCTGAAGGGCGCCTTAATTTGAGTATGGCTCAAGCGGGTCTGTAGAAGGGAGACTTCGGCACTGGTGGTTTCAAAGGCGGTTTGCGCCCGCGCCAGCTCATCTTCAGAGGCCAGTTTCTTACGATAAAGGCTGTTAATGCGTCTGACATCCACTTTTGCCTGTTTGAGATTGGCTTCCGCTTTTTTCAGCTCGGCTTGAATCAGGCTGTCATCGATGCTGGCAAGGATTGCATCTTTTTCAACCGCGTCGCCCTGGTAATAGGGGAGGCTGATAATTCGACCGACTTCCTCATTGAAAATACGTACGGTGCTAACCGCCTGCAGGGAACCGGTTAAGATCCGGTGTGCCACGAGTGGACTACGACTGACTGTTGCGACTTCAACCGGTGTGGCGGTTTGTTGTCGCGGTGAAGCCTGTTGTGTTTGGTCACAACCGGTGAGCAGCAGCAAGAGTGGCAGCAGGTATTTTTTCATTATTTCCTACAAAATATTATGGAATTAGATAAATTTAAATTGCACGCCAAAGTTATGATAATATTGTAATTTTCCGTCAAATAACAGGGCTTTATGGTTCATTATCATTACACCAGCGCCCCCCATGCCGGGCGTCAGGACCTGCGTAACCTGAAGCGCATGTTTCCCTATATCTGGGAATACCGTGGCCGGGTGTTACTGGCGCTGGTTAGCTTAATTCTGGCCAAGGTTGCTATTGTTGGTATCCCACTGGTGCTGAAGGAAATTGTGGATGCGCTCGATACGGCGCAGGGTGCGGTCATAGTTTTACCGGTTATGCTGTTTTTAATCTATGGCGCATTACGCTTGGGCAGTTCCCTGTTCAATGAATTACGCGATGCGATTTTCGCTCGGGTTCGCTATCATGCCATGCGGCGGTTGTCGAATCAGGTCCTGACCCATTTGCATGAATTATCCTTACGTTATCATCTGGAGCGACGTACCGGAAATATTACGCGGGATCTTGAACGTGGCACCCTTAGCGTGAGTTCTATTCTGAACTATCTGGTGTTTAATATTGTGCCCACCGCCGCCGAGTTTGTGTTGGTTGCGATTATTTTACTTGGGCAGTACGAATGGCATTTTGCGTTGGTGACTTTTGCAACGGTTGCGGTTTATATCGGCTTTACCCTGGCGGTGACTGAGTGGCGCATGCATTTTCGCCATACCATGAACAAGCTGGATTCGGAAGCCAATGGTCAGGCGGTCGACAGTTTGCTTAATTACGAAACGGTCAAGTACTTCAATAATGAAGCGTATGAACTCAAACGGTATGACAATACCTTGTTGCAATGGGAGGAAGCAGCGGTAAAAAGTCATACTTCCATGGCGTTACTCAACTTTGGTCAAGGTGTTATTATCGCAGTCGGACTTACCCTCATCATGATTTATGCCGGCAATGGGGTCGTCGCGGGCACTATGAGTCTGGGTGACCTGGTATTGGTGAATACCTTGATGTTGCAATTATTCATGCCGCTGAACTTCCTCGGCATCATCTATCGGATGCTAAAGCATACACTGGCTGATATGGATCTGGTACTAAAACTGCTGGATCGGCAAGTTGAGGTGGAAGACAGCCCGGCAGCCGTTCCACTGGTGATCAAGGAACCGACCGTGCGGTTTGAGCATGTGAATTTCGCCTACCAGGAAGATCGTCCGATTTTGCACGATGTCAGCTTTGAGGTTCCAGCCGGGCAGAAGGTGGCGGTGGTGGGGCCATCCGGTGCCGGTAAATCGACCCTGTCACGTCTACTCTTTCGTTTCTATGATGTGA
>JAHEIJ010000090.1 GCA_024639445.1 Gammaproteobacteria bacterium | reverse complement strand
CCGTCTATTTTAAGCTTTCCTTCATTACGCAACTGGGCCATTAATTCCATGATGTGAACCACCTTGAATGGCAAAGGTCGACCAAGAATATTCGGGGCATCCCAGCGAAAGGTGGTATAAGCATGGCCGCATTCCGGACTGATGACCGTTTTAACCTTGAGCTTTTCCGCCACAGCAACAACCCGCCCAAGTAATTCGGCAGCAATTTTGGAATTGCCAATTTGCACGCCGGTATTCGTGGCTTCAAAATACTCACTGCTAAGCGTCCAGGACACACCCGTCGCGGCGAAAACCTTGGTAACCGAGCCAATAAATTCAGGAAATCCAACAACCTCATTAGATGACAACATGCACAAATAATCAGCCCCTTCAACATCAACGGGTATGCTCAAACCGATTTCTTTTTCCTGGGTCGCAACTGCAGAAGCCAGACTTTTCGGAGTCAGCCCCATCGGGCTGCCAAACTCGAGTGCCCGTTCACCGGCAGTCTGCAGTCCTTCCGGTACAAATCCGGCCGCAGCCAGACCTTCTTTGACTTTGCGAATCAGCATGGCAATATCAATACCAACGGGGCATACCATGGTGCAACGACCACATATGGTACAACCGTCGTAGGCCAGTTCTTCCCAATCTGATAAATCTTCCTCTTTCATTGGCTTACTAATGCCCAGGACCTTAGCCAGTTTACCCGACAAGGTCTTTTCCTGTTTCCAGACTTTACGCAATGGTTCGGTTTTATATATCGGGGTATAGCGTGGATCACCGGTCTCGGTATAAAACAGGCAGGCTTCTGCACATATTCCGCAATGCACACAACTGTTAAAGTACGACTCCACGCGCGCATCAATTTGCGCCTTGAGGGTTTCAACTCCGCGTTCCAGTGGTGTACTCATTATATAAATACCCTCTATCTAGAAAGTCTCATAATTGTTTAAACTTTCACACCCCTGCGATTAAACAGTGCACCCGTGAAACCTCGACTGGGCACAAACATGATGGCATGCATTAAGGCACTGAACGGGAAATAAATCATGAGTAACTCAACGGTGAACCGGTGAAGCACCCTTAAGCCCGTAAAGGATTCCAGCAACGCCATACAACCTGTCAGCATGACAACAAATACAAGTATGGAAGCGATATGGTCGTCCGTTCTGGATATAAGACGCGTGACCGGATGCAGCACCCGGTGTAACCACAGCAAAATTAACCCGGCAAAGGCGATCTGCGAAACAACTACAAACGCCCAGTATGGCATCGGCGTCCATCCAAAGCCCGTGATATGTTCTTCAATAAAAATGACATGAGGCGCCGCGAAAAACAGCAGGATAAACAAACCCACATGAAACATATAACCCGCGATGACATGCAGTCTGATTTTCGGCGCAATTTCGTGGCGTGGATAGAAGCGGCGAATATTCGTCATAATTGCACCGCCAATCCCTGAACCACGGGGTTCTGCCAGGTCCCTGGGCATACCATGGCGAAAAACGGCAACAATACGCCACGCGATACCGCCAAAGAATACAACCAGGGCAATATCCCACAAAATACCGTCAACCAGTATTTCGAACATGCAGGCTCTCCTTAATCAATATCAGCAATGTGCTAATCGCCGGGATGAGGACTGGCAACGCCGATGGCAGAAGCACTGCCCGGGCCAGGTTTTTCTGATGGTTTTTCGATTTCACCTTCGTTCTTGACTTCTTCGTACCACCGGTTGTGATGGGCTTCGGCCCAGTTGGCATCCACATAGCCAGTGGTCATGCTCTCCATGCCACCTTCCATTCCAGCCGTTGCCCAGTAAATATGCCCGAACAAAACGCCAGTCATAACCACGGCGGATGTGCCATGTATCACGTGAGATATCGCCATGATTTCCCGACTCTGTCCTATCACAGCAAAGTCCAGTATCAAGCCGGTAATACACAACGCCAAACCAAAAACAGTTGCAATCCAGAACCAGGCTTTCTGTGCGGCATTAAACCGGCCGGCATCCGTATCTTCGCCAAGCAGGCCCCCACCGGTAATCATCCAGCTCAAGTCACCGCGCTCGTAAAAGTTATCCTTAACGAAAGTGATGATTAACAGCAACATCGCAAAAAGGAACAGAGGCCCAAACAGGTTGTGCGCCTCCTTGCAGGCCGAGGCGGTAATAGAAAAACCCTCGGGACCTAATAGCGGAATAAGGACAAACCTGCCATACAGTAAAATAAAACCTGTTAGCGCCAGTAATAGAAAAATACCCACCGTAAACCAGTGCACCATGCGTTGGTTTAGGTTAAAGCGGAGAATCTTTTTACCCGATCGTCCCCCCGGTATTGGTACGCGTCCTCGCACCAGGTAAAACAATATGGTTAGCCCCAGCACAGTACCCATAAATATGGCACCATAGGGTGCCAGCCATTGCATGCGGAATATGCGCCAGTCTTCCCCGCTTTTGTATATAAGAACACCGGTATCAACACCTCTGACCTGGGTTTGTCCCATCACCGGGTTATCACGTTGCCGAACATCCCGCCAGAGATCCGCACCAGGGTTCGGCACCAGCGAAGAATCATTCACTTGTGCATACTCAACAGCATAGGGGATGAGCGGTAATACAAGCGTGAGCGCCAGTAACAGTACCAGGGACCACGTCATGTAGCGCCGACGTCGTTGTCTGCTTGTCGTCATCGCATCAACTACGATGGCATCACCCTGTCTCATCGCCTCTCTCCGTTAGCCTTATTAGTTAAGTTTGCTGCGTTTTTAGCTGATGAATATGCCCTCAATTATTGCTGCTGGCTTTACCTTTCTGGCTTCGTCCTGCTCGTAGTGAAGCCTTCTGGTAATTCACGCCCCAGTCCATCACGCTGGCGCCGCGGTTAATAACACGTTTGCGGTAAATATCAGCTAACACATCGGCATCACCTGCGAGTAGCGCTTTGGTGGCACACATCTCGGCACACAGTGGTAACTTGCCTTCCGCCAGGCGATTGGAACCGTACTTGGTTTTTTCCTCGGCACTGAGATCCTCAAGCGGTCCGCCAGCGCAAAATGTACATTTATCCATTTTGCCGCGTGATCCAAATGCATTGGTTGTCGGGAACTGGGGTGCGCCAAACGGACAGGCATAGAAGCAGTAACCACAGCCAATACAGATATCCTTGTCATGTAAGACCAGGCCATCGTCGGTAGTGTAGAAACAATCCACCGGACAAACAGCCTCACAGGGTGCATCCGAACAATGCATACAGGCAACCGATAAGGATCGTTCACCCGGTTCACCATCCTTGATAGTGACAACCCGCCTTCGGTTGACACCCCAGGGAACATCGTTCTCGTTCTTACACGCTGTTACACAGCCGTTACACTCGATGCAGCGTTCCGCGTCACAAAAGAACTTCATGCGTGCCATGGTCTTCTCCTCTTAATATCAAGCCTTGGTGATCCGGCACAGGGACGCTTTGGTCTCCTGCATTTGCGTAACCGAGTCGTAGCCATAGGTCATCGCGGTGTTACAGGCTTCGCCCAATACATAGGGATCCGCACCATCGGGATATTTGGATCGCAGATCCTTGCCCTGGAAGTGACCCCCGAAGTGGAATGGCATGAAGGCCACACCTGCACCCACCCGCCGGGTTACCTGCGCCTTGACGCGAATGCGTGCACCTTCCGGTCCTTCCACCCACACGTTATCGCCATCTTTGATACCGATGTTGTTGGCATCACGTGGATGGACTTCGATAAACATGTCTTGCTGCAATTCCGCCAACCAGGGATTGGAACGGGTTTCGTCTCCACCTCCTTCGTATTCCACCAGGCGACCGGATGTGAGGATAATGGGATAGTCCTTTGAGTAATCCTTAGCCTGGATGGACTCATAGCGCGTCGGCAGGCGCCAGAAGGATTTACGATCTTCATAAGTGGGGTACTTCTTCACCAGATCACGGCGAGAGGTATATAAGGGCTCACGATGAATGGGCACCGGATCCGGGAAGGTCCAGACTACGGCGCGTGCCTTGGCGTTGCCGAAAGGCGCACAACCATGTTTAATCGCCACGCGTTGAATCCCGCCGGAACGATCTGTTTTCCAGTTCTTGCCTTCCGCCAGTTGTTTTTCCGCCGCAGAAAGCTCACCCCACCAACCCAGTTTCTTCAGGACCTTGTCACTGAACTCCGGATAACCATCCTTGATATCGGAACCGCGCGAGTATGACCCTTCGGCCAGCAGGTTGACGCCATTGCGTTCCACCCCGAAACGGGCGCGGAACGTCAGACCGCCATCCGCAACAGCCATGCTGGTGTCATACAGGTTGGGCGTACCGGGATGATTCATCTCCGGCGTACCCCAACATGGCCATGGCATACCGTAGTATTCCTTATCACAGGGTCCGCCTTCTGCCAGAAGACTGGTGAAGTCAAAAGTACCCCAGTTCTGCTGTTGCAACTTCATGCGTTCCGGACTCTGGCCGGTATAGCCAATGGTCCACATGCCACGATTGAATTCGCGAGTGATGTCTTCAACCAAAGGTTCATCATTGCTGACCTTGATGTTTTTAAACATCTGCTCGGCAACGCCCAGTTTGGTCGCCAACTTGTACATGATGGTGTGATCCGGCAGTGATTCGAACAACGGCTCGATCACCTTGTCACGCCATTGCAATGAGCGATTGGAGGCCGTCACTGAACCGTAGGTCTCAAACTGCGTCGCAGCCGGTAGCAGATAAACGCCATCAGTACGATCGTGCATCACTGCGGAAACCGTCGGATAGGGATCCACGATCACCAGCATGTCCAGTTTCTCCATGGCCTTTTTCATTTCAATCCCACGGGTCTGACTGTTGGGGGCATGACCCCAGAAAATCATGGCGCGTACGTTATCCTTCTGCGCTATGTTGGCCTTGTCTTCCAGTACGCCGTCGATCCAGCGGGATACCGGGATACCATTGGTGTTCATTACCGGAATATCTTTATCCCCTTTCTTCTCATAGTTACCTTTGTCAAAGCGGCCTTTTATCCAGTCATAGTCCAGTTCCCACACCGCAGACCAGTGTTTCCAGGCACCCGCCGATAAGCCGTAATAACCGGGTAAGGTGTTGGCGAGTACGCCCAGGTCGGTCGCACCCTGCACATTGTCATGGCCACGGAAGATGTTGGTACCCCCGCCCGAGACACCCATGTTGCCGAGCGCCAACTGGAAGACACAGTAAGCGCGCGTATTGTTGTTGCCGATAGTGTGTTGGGTACCGCCCATGCACCAGATGAAGGTACCGGGACGGTTTTCAGCCATGGTCTTGGCCGCGGCATACACCTGGTTTTCCGGTACGCCGGTGACCCGTTCAACTTCATCCGGTGTCCACTTGGCAACTTCCTTCATCACTTCATCCATGCCGTAAACACGCTGGCGAATAAACTCCTTGTCTTCCCAACCGTTCTTGAAAATATGCCACAACATACCCCAGGTAATCGCGACATCGCTGCCGGGACGGATCTTGATGTACTGATTCGCATGTGCGGCAGTACGGGTAAAGCGCGGATCGATCACGATGAGGGGAGCATTATTTTCTTCCTTGCCCTTGAGCACATGCAGCAACGAGACAGGATGCGCCTCGGCAGGATTACCTCCAATGATCAGGATCGCCTTGGATTTATGAATGTCATTATAGGAATTGGTCATGGCGCCATAGCCCCAGGTATTCGCAACCCCGGCGACCGTGGTGGAATGACAGATTCGGGCCTGATGATCCACGTTGTTGGTGCCCCACATGGCGGCAAATTTTCGGAACAGGTAGGCCTGTTCATTACTGTGCTTGGCCGAACCCAGCCAATAAACCGAATCGGGACCTGACTGTTTGCGAACCTCCAGTAACTTGTCACCCACTTCATTAATGGCCTGTTCCCAGGAAATCTTTTTCCACTTGCCATTTTCCAGCTTGGTGGGATATTTCAAGCGGCGTTCGCCATGCCCATGCTCACGTACCGAGGCACCCTTGGCACAATGTGCGCCTTGATTAAAGGGGTGATCAAAGGCCGGTTCCTGTCCGGTCCAGACACCATTCTGGACTTCGGCAATAATGCCGCAACCTACAGAACAATGGGTGCAGATGGTTTTAACCTGTTCACCCTCCGCCGGGGCTGCCATTACCGTTTTAGCCCTGGCCTTTTTCATCATGCCCGGCACCAACATGGTAGCCAGGGTGACACCGCCTGTTACCAGGGCGGAATTAAGCAGGAAAGTACGACGGTCCATACTCAAACCGGCAACCGCGTTAGCCGCATTACCGCTTATCGTCGGTTCAGTCGCACTGAGTAAGTCTGCAGCGTGTGACTGTTCCGGCAGCACTTGATCGGACTTCTTGGTCAGTTTCATGTTTGCTCCTCCGACTGAGGTGTTGCGACCGCTATCAGCGCGCGGCAGTTTTGTAGTAATCAACAATATGCCGGGTCAAGCGATAACCTTTGTGTTTCCCAGCCGCTTCAGACTTTGTCTCCGCAACACTGGCAACAGCCACACCCGGCACTGCGGTCGCCACTGCTGCCCCGGCACTGGTTAGCACCGTGCCGCGCAAGAAAATACGCCGACTCAGGTTGGTGTGCTTATCGTTCTGTTTCATGTTCTCTCCTCCGGGTAGCTGTCCTGTCTGCAAGCAGCGCTGTTTCACTTACACATTCATATTCAGGTAATTGCGTTCAAATTCGATAAAGGCGTTACCAAATCGACCCACAGCGCGGTAAAACACCGCGTTTTTCGCAGTACTCAAATCCGTAAATAAACGCTCAACCCATGGGGCCAAATGGGCGCCAAAGAAATACATCTGACGTGACAAATCCTGACCATCACTGATGAGCATTGCCATCACTTCACTCAGCGCTGCCACATGATCCTCGGGCTCACGGGTATCGCTGTGACGTTCAAATCCAAGCATGGCTAAATCGTCTCGCAACACCGACAAGGGTTTTTCCATCAGGAATCCCGTCAAGTACCAGGAAGCAAACGGCACCAGTTCACCCCGTCCCAGGCCAATGAACAGGGCGTGATACTCAGCATCAATTGTTTCTGGTGCACTATCCCTTGCCGCCAGTCCCAGCATGGACATGGCAAGTGAAAGTTCATCATTGGTCTGTTCAACTGCCGCCAGTTCAGCCACATGATCAAGCAACGCTTGTTCGGGAGGACTGCGCAACAGGGCGGCAAGTAAACCATAGGCGCCAGCGCGGTATTGTTGTTCTTCGGTCGTCGCCTCATTCTCTGGATACAGCGATTGCGCCGGAGTTTCCACTGAGCTTGTGGCTGTATTTGTCACTTGGATTGAATTCATATTGTTGGCAGCCGCATCTGTTGTTTGGGTTGTCATTCAATTGTCCTTCAGGTTATGGAGAGCAAGCATCAGGCCAGTTCCAGAATGAAAATAACGACAAAAAGGGAAGAAAAATCCCTATGTGTGTCCCTTATTCGACCCTTTCGAGACAAGGGGGGCCAATCTGACATGGCCAGGATGTCCGCCTGCGCCAGTTTCGACCTATTGCTGATACTGGAATGAGTTAACGAACAAATAATTTCACCGAACTGGCTGACTATCGGAATAAAGCAACTACTGACGATGATGTGTGTCAAAACCCTGCTCCATCGCCTCCGGATCTTGCGCGATATCAACCACGCGGCAATCATCACACATCATTAATCGACGCCTGGCGCGTTCATTCTGAAACATCCAGTGGCCTTCCAGCCTCGACAGCATCTTGTCAATCATGGAATTGGTAGCGAAGGGTTTACCACAGGAAACACAACAGAAGGGTGGCTCTTCATACAAGGTGACTGTGCGGTCACGTAACTCCAGGTCGGCTACCAGCCGCGGTTCGAGACTAATCGCATTCTCGGGACAGGCTGAAGCACACATCCCGCATTGCACACAATTGGCTTCATGGAAAAGCAATGCAGGCGTCTCATTGCCTGCCTGTACTGCATTAACGGGGCAGATCGAGGTGCAACTCATACACAAAGTGCAGGCTTCCCCATCAACCTGAATGGTGCCAAAGGCGGAACCCTGTGGCAGTGAGAGGATTTGCGCGGCGGCCGGCGCCTGGGAATAAAGATGGTCAATCGCAAGAAAGGCAACGCGCCGTTTTTCCGTCAGGCCCGCGAAATGCGCGACCTGCATTTCCGGCATGGTTGACTCGCATTCTTCAGGTATGGCTGGTGTAGTGATAAAGCGAATGGCATTGGGTGCGTAACCCAGACCACTGAGTATTGCGCC
>JAHEIJ010000335.1 GCA_024639445.1 Gammaproteobacteria bacterium | reverse complement strand
GGTGACCCGGCTGGTCAAGTTCAAGGGTTGAACCCGCGGCATACCGTGCGTTGCCACGACAGTCCGGCGTACATCCTTTGTCATCATATATTGGTTCATCTGCCTGCCGCCTCGCTACTCGGTGGTTCAGGTATTGTATCCACGTCGTACTTCAGCGCGGTATTTAAAATAAACAAACCGCCTATCGTATTGGTTAGTCCTTCTACAAACTGCGCCGGTGCCCTACCGAAAGCCTCACTCTCCCAGCGCCACACGACCGTGCCGTCAGCATCCGCCGCCGCCCTTGGCGTGCCGTCGTTTTCTTAACCCGCTGACCCTTGGCAGTGTACTCGTGACTGGACAGCCATACCCCGTTGTCGTATACCTGATACAGGCGGTTTTCGTCGTAGTAGACAAAGGTACGCCGCTCCAAACGGGTCAAGGAACTGATTGCCCAGGTGCATGGGCTGGGGGTGCGGACCCGGTTCAACGCGGAATGGGAGAGGCGAAAAACCAATGGGGCTGGGGCGGTTTTGTCACCCGAGAGCTTCAAACCAGTCAAATCATGGCCCGCCTGGTGGCCTTGATTTACAACTGGTGGAATCTGTTTGTTCGCCTGGGTTATAGGCTTTCTGATTAGGCATAGACATTGCGGCGATATGCATCTCCTGCGTTGGCGACTCCACCGACGGGCTGGATGACCTATACTGCTCGCCGAATTTACGGGTTACAATAGAAGCGTCCCGATGCCTGAGATACCGGTGGAAGGCATTACACGGATACACAAGCGGAAACGTACTGGTGGCGCTTCTCGAGTCAACTTCCTGGTATCCACTTATAGAGGGACAGCCGGTTCCTACCTAAACACGGAGTTAAACTGTCTACATGTTCAGGTCTGCAGCCAATGTCGAAGAGTTGATACGGAACTTCCGCATCGTGGCCGCCACCACCTTTCGTTACAGCAGCTTCGTACCTCGACTCTACAATTACGTCAAGTCGATGGGATGTGAGCCGGGCAGCATTCTCCCGTCGCGGGCGTTCTGCTCCGACGAAAACCAGGGTTATCCGATCATTCTCATCACCAAGCACTTTGGTACCTTTCCGTTCAATCTTGGTCGCGGTGGGGCGGTTGTCGCCACTGATCGTCATGGCCCCTATACCGAGCATGGCGAAGTATTGACCATCATACAGGCCAGCCACGTAGGCTACGACGCGGACGGCAACTCGTTTGGGACCTACAACAGAATACACACCAGTAACAATCGTCAAACCGCGTGTTGTGGCAAGCTGGCGGCCATCACCGACTGGTATCTGGAACAATATCGCATTGCTCGGACTGATGTGCTACTGGAACGCTGTAATGATCAGTTGTGCCTGCGCATCGACAACGGCTTGCTGCGTGGCACGCGTCAGGAAGGTCTGTTCCTCAACATGCGGCGCCTGGTCAAGCGCGATGCCGACGGCAACTTCACGCCAACCCACACGCATAGTACATCCAAGAGCTTCCTGGCCAGCAGCTCATTGCAGCATCAACTGATGCACCTGGAGCCGGAACTTCAGAACGGTCGCCGGATACCCATCGGCGAGCACTTGAAGCCCGAAATGTTTTACTTTCGCCGGCACCTGGATGAATCGGTGCTGGGCCGCGACCATATGGAAATGAATCTGATCTATCCCATGCCCTGGATCGTCACTTCTGCATGGCCGGCACTGACCGCCGCTCAGATGAACACCCAGGTGGAGTTTGACCGCACCCTGCGCACCATCTCCCACGCCCATAGCTTCCATGGGAAATGCCTGTTCTACATATCCGGTCTGAACATCGACGTTTCCCCACAACCGGGTGAAATATTTCCCACTACCAAGTTCGTCCCGTGGGCCGCGTTCCTCAAGGACAGACACGGGGAGAAGCAAATCCTGGAACAAGCTGAACTGGTTGCCCAGTTACGTCAACAGAGCAGGGAAAACCCGGACGAGGTTGAACTGGACACCGCCATCCGCAACATGGCGGAGGCGAAGTCGGTCACGATTACAGTACCGGATATTGAGTAGACAGGCAGGCCGTCAGAAAGCAGTTGATCCAGTCGGTCGGATCAGTGGCACCGGCCGAACTTCATCAATCGTGCTCAAGAACTTGATATAGGCAAGCAGAAGGTATATGCACATCGCCACCCAGATTTGCATCAGTACAGCGTTGGGCGATGCGCCAAGGCTTAAATCTCCTTCTATTACAATGTTTATTCGCACAACCATCGCAACATCTGATTGAGGGTTAAGCCTTTTTACTCACTGCTTATGGGACAGCGGTGATAGCAATTACACCTGAGCATAATCGGTTCGATGAATCTTTCTAATTAACAACAATTGGCTTGAATGATACCGTAACTGCTAAGCGAAAGCCGTTCTGGCGAATGAAAGGCATTGTCTTTGGCTTGAACAACAAGCGCTGTTCAAAGAAACGGCCCATTTGCCAGATCATCGACCCGCGGTACTAGTGTACCCCGGATTATGTTTAACACACGCATTCAGCGTCTTATCTTAATGATCAGTTTATGCATGGAGAATACACAGCAG